>JAOUGG010000022.1 GCA_029857855.1 Acidimicrobiia bacterium
ATCGTCATGGCCAAGTTGCCGTAGCCGAATCCGATCGCGAGCCGACCAGTAGGCTCGACCCGTGATCGGACCGCTGTTCCTTGCCGTCGAACCCGACGAGGAATCGAAATCGCTCCTGGCCCAGATGCTGGCTCGGGCCTTCGACGACGAGTGGCCGCTCCCGGGCAAACTCTCGCCGCCCGACAATTGGCACATCACCGTTCGGTTCCTCGGCTCGGTCGACGACGTCACCCTCGATCGCCTGATGGCGGGTTTGGATGAGGCGACGTTGACCGAACCGGTCTGGCCGGACGGTCCGATCGGTGTGGAGCTCCGGGGTGTCGGCACCTTTCCCCGACCCGACAACGCCACGGTGTTGTGGGTCGGCGTCGAGTCGGAGCCACTGATCGAGCTGGCCGAGGCGGTGGAGGATCTGGCCACGTCGGTCGGCATGGCTCCCGAGGAGCGCCCCTTCCGCCCGCATCTGACGCTCAGCAGGGTCCGGCCGCCGCAGGATCTGTCCGATCTCGTCGCCGTCGAATGGGGCCGGCTGCGGTTCACCGTCGACCACCTCACGCTGTTCCGTTCACAGTCGGAAACGGGCGGCGTTCGCTATGAGCCGCTGGAGCGTTTCGACATCTGAGTCCGAGAAGCCGGTGCGTTCATCAGCCGCCGAGCAGGACCATGACGGCGGCGAGGCCGATCATGAACACGCCACCGAATCGAGCCAGGCCGAACAACAGCGGTTGGCTCAGACGAGCGCCGACCGAGGCCGCCCCCATGGCCAGGACCGGGTGCCAGACGCCGGAGGCCACGATGATGCCGGCCACGAAGATGCCGAGCTGTGCCGGGTTGGCGACGAACGGGCTGGCCAGCAGAATGGCGAGCCAGGAGCCGATGGTGATCGGCGACAGTGCGGTCAAGGTGAACAGCACGCTGCCCGGCCGCTCGATGTCGTTGGCCAGTGAGCTCAACCGTTCCGTCCGCATGATGAGCAACAGCCCGACCACCACGAGCACGGCCACGGCGGCCATCTGCAAACCGATGAACATGCCGGCCGGCAGCTGACTTCCGGCAAGCGCCAGGGCGACGGCGGCCGATGCGGCGAACAGATCTCCGGCCACCACACCGGCGGCCGCGTGGGCTCCGGCGATGCGTCCCTGCTGGGTGGCGACTCCAATGATGGTCATCGACATCGGCCCGAGCGGGATGACCGAGGCAAGTCCGACGACGACTCCGGCAATCAAAATCAACATGATCTCAGTGTGGCGGAATCATCGATAGAGACTTTGCGGATCTTCCGGCGCGTGGCTGCATATTGCAGTACAATTTGCGGCCATGGACGCTGTTGACCGCAAGATCATCGCCCTCCTCCGGGATGACAGTAGAATCTCGGTCACCGATCTCGCCGACGAAGTGCCCATCAGCATCTCAGCCGCTTCCGAACGACTCAAACGTTTGACCCGAAGCGGCATGATCTCGCGGTTCACGATCGAGTTGAACGCCGAGATGACCGGCCGCACGATCGACGCGCTGATCGAAATCAGACTCCCCACCCAGGTCGACCATCGTCCGTTCGACGAGGCGGTCCGAGCCATGCCCGCGGTGGTCAACGCCCTACATCTCACCGGCCCGTTCGACTATCAACTCCGGGTTCAGACCCGCGACGTTCCCGAGCTCGACGCGTTCCTGAGCAAACTCAAACTCGACTTCGGCGTCGCCGAGACCAACACCCGGCTCGCCCTCCGCACGGTCGAAGGCTTCCCGCGGCCGCCGTCACTCGACTGACCCGACCGACCTCGATCCTCTCCTCTCATCCGTGCGCCACACTGTTGGTTATTCGGGTCGTGGGCGCACCGAACGGGGGTGTCGGGTCAGAGTCGTTCGTAGGTCCAGGATTTGGGGTGGTCGCCGTCATAGGGCATGGTGCCGTGAAAGGCTCGGTCGTCACCGTCGAATACCAGAGGGACGAAGTGACGATCACCCTCCCACATCGGGAGTGCGGCGGCGACCCGCTCGACCTCGTGCTCGCTGCAGGCGGCGAGCAACCGGGACCGGTCGACCCATTCGAGGGTGCCCTCGTCGTTGATCGGCGGCGGCTCCCCGTCCCAACCTGTCACCAGGAAGACGAACCCGAGCCACTCCTCCCGCTTCGGCCCGAAGTTGGTCCAGGTGATGGTGCCCCGCAGGCGGAAGCCGGTCAGCTCGACACCGAGCTCCTCACGGACCTCGCGGCGGAGGCTTTCGGTCACCCCCTCATCGGCTTCGAGCTTGCCGCCGACGCCGTTGACCTTGCCGTAGTGGTCGTCGTCGGGCCGGGCGTTGCGCCGGACCAGCAGCACCCGGTCCGACGAAACGTCCCACAGATAGGCGAGGGTTCCGACGATCGGCGTGAACGACATGGGCACCAAGTTAGCGTCGAGCCACCGATCCCTGGCCGACTGCGGCCATGGTCAGGATCAGCCCGCCGAGCAGGTAGACGACGGAGGCGGCGATGAACAGAAGGCCGGCCCGCCGGAATCCCTGCCGGAGGAAGAGCACACCGGGGAGGGCGAGGGCCAGGGGTGTTCCGAAGAACGAGGGGAAGAAGCCGAAGATGGCACCGGCGAAAAGGATTCCGACGGCGGTCCGCCTCGCGCCGTACTCATCGGCTACTGCACCGGACTCCTCACGCTCCTGACCGGCGACGCCTTCGAGCTGCTCTACGGACTCACGGTTCGCGACACCCAGATCCGGGTTCTCCTTGGCGACCGCCCCCCTTCGCAGGCCGCAATCCGGCAACGAGCCGCCGACGCCGTCGACCGGTTTCTGCTCTGATCCGGCCGACTTCCGATGCTCGGAATGGCGAACGAGTCTAAGCTGGGATCCGGACCATGAACCGCTCGACCCGCGCCCGCTGGCTCAACTCCGCCGCCTTCGTCTTTCTCGCGGTCGCCCTGTTCGTGACCAGCGAGCCGAACCTCGTCGAACGCTGGATCGCCCCGATCCTGCTGCTCGGCGCGGCGCTAATGCTGTCGCCGCTGCGCCCGTCCGGCGCCAACCCGATCTCCCACGCCGAGGCCGCCCAACTGATGGAGACGCCCTCGGTCGACGGCCGGCCAACGGTCATCATCTACCACCGCCCCGGCTGCACATTCTGCGCACGGCTGCGCCTCAAGCTGACCGGCGTGAAGTCGAAGGCCCACTGGGTCGACATCTGGGCCGACGACGACGCCGCCGCCTACGTTCGTATGGTCAACGACGGCAACGAGACCGTTCCGACGGTGGTCATCGACGGGGTACCCCACACCAATCCGGATCCAACGGTGGTCCGGGCGGCGTTGGCCTGATCGGTCCGGCCGGCCCACCAACCGTTCTGCGCGCGCCAGGTGGTACTGAGTCCCGCCTGAGCTGGAAATTTCGGGGTTCGCCACCGTTCTGCGCGCGCCAGGTGGTACTGAGTCCCGCCTGAGCTGCGAATTTCGGGAAGGGGTCAGGCCTCCGAGCGGATGATGTCGGCGGCGGCGACCATGGCCGCCAGCTTGGCCTTCGCCACCGGGCGGGGCACGTACTTCATGCCGCAGTCGGGTGAGATCGACAGGTCGGCGATGTCGATGTGTTGGAGCAGCTCCCGGATCCTTCCCGCGATCGCATCGGGGCTTTCGACCTCCGCCGAGCCGAGGTCGAGGACGCCGACCACCACCTTGCGGGGCGACAGCTCGGCCACCACCTCGGCGGGGAGCCCGGGTTGGGCGGCCTCGATGGCGATGTAGTCGACGGGCACCTGAGCCATCTCGGACAGGAACGGATAGCCGCTCGACTTGTTCTGCACGTACACGGCGTAGCCGTAACAGGTGTGGAGCGTGGTGACGGCGTCGACCCCGTCGACTGCGGCGGAGATGGCCTCGACGGCGAACTCCCGAGCCGCCTCGGAGTTGGCCTGCAGATAGGGTTCATCTACCTGGACCACGTCGATTCCGACCGCCGCCAGGTCCTTCAGCTCCTCGTTGACGGCGACCGCATAAGCCATGGCCAGCGCGTGCTGGTTCGGGTAGTGGTCGTTCTGGGCCAGCTGGCTCAGCGTGAACGGGCCGGGAACCGTGACCTTGGTCAGGCGATCGGTGTGGGCTCGCAGGTAGCGGGCGGCGTCGAGTTCGATCGGTTCGCTTCGCTCGATCGGGCCGTTCACCAGCGGCACCTCGGCCACCCCGCCGCGGCGGTTGACACCGGTCCCGATGCGGGTCCGGTCGACGCCACCGAGCGAGTTGGCGAAGTGGTTGAAGTATGACTCCCGCCCGATCTCGCCGTCGGTGAGGATGTCGACGCCGGCATCGGTCTGATCGGCGATGGCGAGCAGTGTGGCCGCCTCGATGGCCTCGGCGAAGCCGTCGGGTTCCGACTCGGGATCGATCCGCCACACCTCCTTGGCCCGGACGCGAGGAACACCAACGCCGCGCAACTTGTCGTGATCGACGAGCCACGTCGGCTGGGGGTGGCTGCCGATGACCGTCGTCGGCAGCAGCGGCAGATCGTCGACCGACGTCACGAGCCGTCGGCCGCATGCGGCTGGTAGTCGGTGTTGCGGTCGACGGTCATGTAGATGTCGTGGCCGACGGGATCAGTCATCTCCTCGGCCAGATGACCGAGCAGACCGGCGCAGCGGGCCAGAAGGGCGAACCCTCGCATGACCCCCATCGGGAGATCGATGTCGGCCAGCACAGCGCCGCAGACACCGGCTCCATTGAGCGGCAGCTCCCGGCCGAGGATGTCGCCCGACACCCGGCCGATGGCCGCGAACAGTTCGAGGTGAGCACCGAAAGTGCCGTTGTCGCGGGCCAGCTGCATGAGAACCGGGGTTCGAGGATCACCCTGTTTGTGCACCGGGTGGCCGAGGCCGGGCACGAACCGCCCGGCCGCCTTGGTGGATCGAACGAGCTCCGCTGCCACGGTGTCCCAGCCGGCGTCGTCGCTCGGCAGCGATTCGAGGTCGGCCAGGGCGGCGTTGAGGAAATGCGCCGAATCCTCGGTGACCCCGAGGAACCGGGAGCCGCCACCGAGGAGACCGGCGGCCAAGGCCCCCTGAACCGAATCGGGTGCGCTCAGGTAGGTGACGCGGGCGGCGATGGCGGTCGGGGTGAAGCCGTGGTCGGCGAGCGCCACCAGCACCGCCTCGAACATGGTCCGCTGGGCTTCGGTCGGGCGCCGCTTGGCCACCAACCAGTAGGCCAGTTCACCGAAGGTGATCTTCCCGAGCAGGTCGGCGGCCAAATCCTGACCGAGGAGGTGGATGTGGTCGGCGTCGGAGGCGCCGATACCCGTGCGGAACGTCGGGACGGCGCCGGGTGTGGTCGGATCGGAACTCATGCGTTGCTCCCGGTCAGTCGGTCGACATCGGCGTCGGGATCGGCCAGCCAGGCGCGGATCGCCTCGCTGTGCTCGCCGAGTGCCGGTGGTGGCAGGTCGTAGCGGGCGGCGGCGTCGCTGAACTCGATCGGATTGCGGATCAGGTCGACGGTCGTGCCGGCGGCGTCGCCCCCGGCCTCGGTCACCGCCGCTCCGACCGCGCCTCGGCCGTCACCACCGACCGACACCCGGGGATGCAGGCCGAGCCGTTCGGCCAGGTCGACGCCCTCGGCGATCGAGTTGATCGGACCGCAGGGCACGCCGGCGTAGTTGAGTTTGAGGAACAGGTCGTCGGCCGACCACTTGGCCAACTCGGCCTCCAGCAACGGCTGCAGTTCGGCCCGGTTCTCGGCCCGATCGGTGTTGAGGGCGAAACGGGGATCGTCGGCCAGTTCCGAGAGGCCGAGGATCTCGCACAGCGAGCGGAACTGGCGGTCGTTGCCGACGGCGATGATCACGTCACGATCCTCGGCCGGCAGTGGCAGGTAGGGGTACACGCTCGGGTGGGCGTTGCCCATCCGGAACGGCACGACCCCGCCTGCGGTGTAGGCCGCCGTCTGGTTCACCAACCCCGACAGCGCGGAGGACAGCAGGTTGACCTCGACGTGTTGACCCTTCCCGGTGCGGTGACGCTGCTCCAGCGCGGCCAGCACCCCGATGAGGCCGTGCATCCCCGTCATCACGTCGAAGACCGAGATCCCGGCCCGGTACGCCGGTCCCTCGGGATCACCGGTGAGGCTCATCAGCCCCGACACGGCCTGGACGACGAGGTCGTAGCCCGGTAGACCGGCGCCCGCCGCTGTGCCGAACCCGCTGATCGACAGGTAGATGAGACGAGGGTTGATGCGGTGTGCCGCTTCGTAATCGAGGTCGTACTTCTCGAGGCCGCCGGCCATGAAGTTCTCGATCACGATGTCGGAGCGGCGGAACAGCTCGTGAATGAGCGCCACGTCGTCGGGGTTGCGATAGTCGGCGATCATCGATCGCTTGTTGCGGTTGATCGACAGATAGTAGGTGGCGACGCCCTCGGCATCGGGCGGATTCCAGGTTCGGGTGTCGTCGCCGGCGGCACTCTCCACCTTGATCACGGTGGCGCCGAGATCGGCGAGCAGCATCGAGCAGTAGGGACCGGCGAGCACCCGGGACAGGTCGGCGACGACGAGGCCGTCCAGCGGGGCGGGGGCGCGCTCGGACTCGGATTCGGAGGCGGTATCGGAGGCAGTCATTGGTTGGGCTCAGTTCTTCTCGGGTTCGACTTGGGGGAGGAGGGCGAGGTTCGACCACTCGGCGCTGACCGCCGCAGTCGTCTCCAGCAGGAGCGGCAGGTATTCGCCGGTGAGGTGTTCGATGGGGGTTTCGGCGGCGTGGACCGTGACGTTCATCGCGGCGACGGTTCGCCCCTGCGCGTCGCGGACCGGGGCGGCGACCGAGCGGATGCCGAGCGACAGGAGCTCATCGGACAGTGCCCAGCCCCGCTCGCGGATCTCGGCGAGCGATTCGTCGAGCTCGGACCGCGACAGCACGACCCGGGGCACGATGCCCGAGCGCGACGGAGTGGCCAGGGTCTTGGTCAGCTCGTCGGCTTGGAGATCGGCCAGCAACACACGACCCATCGACGTGGCGGGGGCCGGGAAACGAGTGCCGATGTTGACCGACAGGGCAATGATCTTCGCCACCGGAACCCGGGCCGTGTAGACGATGTCGCTGCCGTCGAGCTGGGACATCGACGACGACTCCGTCGTCTGCGCCACCAGCGCCACCATGTGAGGACGGGCGATGTCCCACAGCCCCTGGGCCGCAATACCGGCGGTTCCGATTTCGAGCACCTTCGTGGTCAGCGAGTAGACGCCATCCGACGACCTCACGTAACCCAGCTCCTCGAGCGTGAGCAGCAGACGCCGGGCGGTCGGACGGGCCAGGTCGGTCCTGGCCGCCACCTCGCTCACCGTCATCGCCATCGACGTGGGCCCGAACGCGGTCAATACGTCGATCCCTCGGGCCAGCGCGACGACAAAATCACGCCCCGGCGCGGCTGCGGGAGGTGGCACCGCCTAGCGGCTTCGGCGCGGAGCGCCTCGCTTCGAGTTTCGGCTACCTACGGCCGAAACTCCCGGACCTGGCACAACATTGAGCGGCTGGATCACTGCGGAAACCTAGCGGTAGTTGTTGTTGGAGGTGTGGTCGCCCGCCAGCCAGCGCTTCAGCGTTTCGTGGGCGTCCTGGGCTCGGTCGTCGTTGATCTTCTCGTAGCCGTCGACGTCGCAGGTGAACTCGAGGACCATGCCGTTCGGATCGTTGGTGTAGAGCGATCGGCAGTAGCCGTGCTCGAGCACGAACGTGCCCTCGGGCTCCCAGTTGGCCTCCTCCAGACGGCGGTGCAACTCGGCCTGCCCGTCGGCGTCGACCTTGAGGGCGATGTGGCGAAACGGGGACGGGGCGAGCTCGGGATCGAACAGCTTCTGGTCCTCCTCGTTGGCGAACTGGAAGAAGGCCAGCGCACTGCCGTCGGCAAGCCCGAAGAAGGTATGACAGTAGACCCGCTCCGCACCGAACAGCTCATCGGTTTCCGACCAGGTCGCCAGGAGCGGGAAGCCGAGGATGTCCTCGTAGAAGTGGCGGGTGGCCTCCTGGTCCTTGGTGACGTAGGCGGTGTGATGAAGCCGTTGAGCGATGGGCGCGGTCATGGTGAACCTCCGGGTTGTTGGTGAGCGATGAGACGCTTTCGTCCGCTTGTCGGACATGTTACCATCTAGCGGACACGTGCCGGAAGTCTCCGGTATGCGGAAATCTCGTGTCGTTCGCCGTCCGGCGAACCATCCCGAAAGGACCAGCTCATGTCGTTGCCACTCGCTGCCGGGGAATGGACCATGGATCCTGTGCATTCCAATGTCGCCTTCGCCGCCCGCCATCTCGGCATCTCGACCCTTCGAGGTCGTTTCGGTGCGGCCTCGGCGACGTTGACGGTCGGCGACTCCATCGACGACTCCTCGCTGACGGCCGAGATCGACCTGTCCTCGGTCGACACCGGCAACGCCGACCGTGACGGCCATCTCCAGTCGACCGACTTCTTCTCGGTCGAGACCCAGCCGAAGATGCGCTTCGCGTCCACCTCCATCGAGGAACTCGGCGACAACCGCTACAGGGTGAACGGCACGCTCACCCTCAACGGTCAGAGCAACAAAGAGTCGCTCGAGACGACCTTCTTCGGCACCGAGAGGAATCCGCTCGACGGCTCCACCCGGGCCGGATTCGAGGCGGTCGGCCGCATCGACCGCACGGCCTACGGCATAACCTGGAACGTGCCGCTGGAAGCAGGCGGCGTGATGCTGTCGAACGAGATCGACATCACGCTCAACACCCAGCTCGTCGGCCCCGTCGAGGCGTAGCCCGACCTTCGAGGTCACGGGAACATCTCGTGACCGCCGCCGGTTCACCACGGCGATGATCGAACCACGAAGTGTTCGCCGGCGTCGCCGCGCTCAAACCATTCCTTCGATGCTGGCGGCAACAATGCTGGCGTTGGCCGCGCTGCCGCTGGCGCTTCCGACGCTGGCGATCGGCGATCTCCTACGGGCCCGGACGAGGGTGCCGTCTGTCCGGCTCTACCTGTTCGCGCTCCAGTATCTGGTCAACGACTCGGTCGAGATCCTTGCCGCCGGTCCCTACTGGGTGCTGGCCGGGTTCGGAACACGCCTGCGGTCACCGTCCTCGATCGAACGCCATCGGCGGCTGCAACAGTGGTCACTCGATCTCCTGGAGCGGCGAGCCGAGCAACTGCTCGGACTCCGGATCGAGATGTCGTCGGAGGATCACGCGGCGTTGGAGGGGCCTGACGGACGGCAACCCATGATCGTCGTCAGCCGCCACGTCTCACTCTTCGACGCCTCCCTTCCCGGCATCATCACCCATCGGGCCGGCTACGCGTCCCGCGGCATCATCATGGCCGAGCTGCTGGCCGACCCCGGGTTCGATCTGCTCTACGGCCGCCTCGGTTCGGTGTTCATCCCCCGCGACGGTGGACCTTCCGTCACCACGGCAATCACCGACATGGTTCGCGGCGCCGACCCGGCGACCGCCTACGTACTGTTCCCCGAGGGCCGGCTGTTCCGACCCGACGTGCTGGATCGTTCGATCGGGCGGCTGGCCACCACCGACCCCGAGCGGGCGGGCAGGCTCGGCGGGCTGACCCATCTGCTCCCGCCGAGACCCGGCGGGATGCTGACTCTGCTCGACGCCCTGCCCGACGCCGACGTGGTCGTCCTCGATCATCGGGGCCTCGACCGGTACCGGCGGCTCGCCGACATCGCCCGCTCCGCCCCCGCCACCGATCCGATCACGGTCACGGCCCGCCGCATCCCGCGGTCACAAATCCCGTCGGACGACGCCGCCCGGATCCGCTGGCTCGACGACATCTGGCTCGCCCTCGACCGGGACGTGAAGCGTTCAATCTGAGGGACCCGGTCCAGTCAGCCCAACCGACCCGTTTCGTAGGCCCACATGGCGATCTCGACCCGGTTGCGGGCGCCGAGCTTGGACATGAGGCTGGCCAGGTGCGACTTCACGGTGCTCAGGCTGATGTGAAGGTCGGTGGCGATCTCGGCGTTGGTCCGCCCCCGGGCCACCGTGATCAACACCTCCTCCTCCCGCTCGGTCAGCGCCTCGACCGGTTGGGCGGGCAGCGTCGACGACGAACCGTTGCCACCGGCGCCGGCCGGGCGGGCGAACTCGGCCAGCAGGCGGGCGGTGATCGACGGCGCGATCAGCGCCTCACCGTTGGCCGCGGCGCCGATGGCCTGCACGAGAAGCTCCGGGCCTGCGTCCTTCAGCAGGAACCCCCGGGCCCCGGCCTTGAGTGCCCGGTGGACGTACTCGTCGAGATCGAACGTGGTGATGACCACCACCGCCAGCGGATCGTCGACGTCGGCGCCGGCCAGTTGCCGGGTGGCCTCGATGCCGTCGAGTTCCGGCATACGGATGTCGAACAGGCAGACGTCGGGGCGGAGCCGCTGTGCGAGTTCCACCGCCTCCCGTCCGTTGGCCGCCTCACCGACGACCTCGATGCCGTCCTGGGCGTCGAGGATCATGCGGAGACCGGTGCGGACGAGATCCTGATCGTCGGCGACCAGCACGCTGATCGTCATGGAAACGCCCCGTCGAGGGTCGACCGGCCGGCATCGCCGTTGCGGGGCAGGACCGCCCGGACCTTCCAACCTCGCCCGTTGTCGGGGCCGGCGCTCAGCGTGCCCCCCAGCAGCTTCGCCCGCTCGGCCATCCCGACCAGCCCGTAGCCGGTCGTGGCCGACGGAGGCGGGTTGTGGATGCCGTCGTCGGTCACGGTCAACTCGACCCGCTCGCCATCACCGACAACCCGCACCACCACCCGTGACGCGTTGCGAGCGTGGCGCACCGCGTTGGTGATCGACTCCTGCGCCAACCGGTAGAGCGCCGTGTCGACCGCCGGTTGCAGCCCGTCGAGATGGCCGGTCAGCTCGACATCGATTCGGGGACCCGGAACACCGGCACCGGCCCCGGCACCGTTCCCACCGAGCTCGGTCAGCCGCTCGATGTCGGCAAGGCCGGGTTGTGGTGCGAGCTCGACGTCGGCCGACGGATCACCGTCGCGCAGGGCACCCACCATGTTTCGCATCTCGGCCAGGGCCCGGGCCGCCTCCTCCTCGATCACGGCCAGGACCTCGAGCGCCCGGTCCGGGGCCTTGGCCGCCATCGCCCGCCCACCCTGGGCCTGGATGGCGATGGCCGACACGTGATGAGCCACGGAATCGTGCAGCTCCCGGGCGAGCTGTTCCCTGGTCAGCGACTTGGCCTGCTCGATGGCCTGACGGCGGTTGTTGGCCTGATAGCGGATCGCCGCGCCCAACTCGACGGGGAAGAGAATCACGAGCAGCCCACCGATCGCATCACCGAAGCCCGTCCATTCGGCCACCATGCTGGTGAACCAAGTGGCGAGAATCAGGACCAGGCCGATCATGGCCTCGCGTCCCGATCCCCACCGGAACAGCGAGTAGGGCAGGATCATGAGGACGGCCAGCGTGTAGCCGCCGATCATGCCGGGCAACATGATGGCGACCAGGTTCGACAGCACCATTGCACCGAACGCGATCACCACGACCGTGAACGGGTGCGCGCGGCGCCACATGATCAGCGGCAGCAGCAACAGTGTGACGATCAGCGACGCCACCGGATACCTGATCTCCGGATTGACGAAGGTCTCGACGACGGCTGTGGGAACGGCCAGGCCGAGCAGGACCCAATCACGCCACACCCGTTCAGGTGGATCGGGGACCCGTGGTTCTCTCACCATCAGGCGGAAGTCGCTCAAGGACACACCCTCATTGTAAAGAAGGCCCCGAGATCGGGGAATCGGCCGAAAGTACGAACCGTGACCACCCGAAAGGACGGCGGCGAAATGGCCGGACTCCCGATGTGGCGGCCTCCCCTCCCGACGGATGATGAGCCTCGAAGAGAGAACAGATGCCGGGCACTCCGGCCCGTTTCGAGGAGGAACAATGATTACCGCAGTCGGACGCTGGTGTTTCGATCACCGGGGCAGAACGGTTCTTGGGTGGTTCGTCGCCCTCGGAGTGATCTTCGGAGCCGCCGCCGCGCTCGGCCCGGCATTCGGCGCCACCTCCGGCGTTCCCGATTCGGATTCCGCCGACGGCGTCGCCGTGCTCGACGAGTACTTCCCCCAGCTCGGCGCCGGCGGCACGTCGGGAACCATCGTCTTCCGGGCCGACCAGGGGGTCGACGATCCGGAGGTGACGGCGGCCATGGAGACACTGTTTGCGCAGGTCAACGCCGGGTTCCCGGACGCATCAGGACAACCGGAGCATCCGGGGGCCACGGTGCTGTCGCCGTACTCGGAACAGGGTCAGGGTCAGATCGCCTACCAGGGTGACCGGGCGGGACGCCTTGCGGGACGGCTGGCGTTCGCCTCGGTGAATCTCGCGGCCGACGTCGACGACACCGAAGCCGGGCTCATCGGTGAAGCGATCATGGAGAACGCGCCGCAGCTCGACGGGCTCGAGGTGCTGGCCGGTGGCCAGTACCTGGCCGTTGTCGAACCCCCGCAGACGGAGCTGATCGGCGTGGCGTTCGCCATCGTCGTGCTCATCCTGGCCTTCGGTTCGGTTCTGGCGATGGGCCTGCCCATCGCGGTCGCCGTC
>JAOUGG010000547.1 GCA_029857855.1 Acidimicrobiia bacterium
ACGGGACGACGACCGAACCGGGCATCGACGAGCGACGGTCGGCCAGATAACGAAGCGACGGGTCGGGGACGGCGGCCAGCCCCTCGGCCGTCATGTCGAAGATCCCGAGCTCGCTGGTCGGGCCGAATCGGTGCTTCGTGACACGCAGGAACCGAAGCTCGGAGTGGCGGTCGCCGTCGAAGGTGAGCACGGTGTCGACCATGTGCTCCAGGACCCGAGGACCGGCCACGGAGCCTTCCTTGGTGACATGCCCGATCATCAACAGCGAGATCCCGTGGCGCTTGGCCGCGTCGATCAGTTGGGCGGCCGAGGCCTTCACCTGGGTTACCGAACCGGGCGCGGAATCGATCGCATCGGCCCGGAGCGTTTGGATCGAATCGACGATGATCAGCTGTGGCTCGGTCTCGGCCATGGCGGCCGCGATCACGTCGGTGGCGACGTCATCGACAACCAGCAGCGACGAGGGAATGGCGCCCAGCCGGGCCGCTCTGGCCGCCACCTGGGTGGGGGCCTCCTCACCGGTGACCAGGATCACCGAGGCCCCGGCGGAAGCCACCGACAGTGCGATCTGCATCGTGAGGGTCGACTTGCCGATTCCCGGTTCACCGGCCAACAGGGTGGCCGAGCCCGGCGTGAGCCCACCGCCGAGCACACGGTCGACCTCGTCGAAGCCGACCGGAAACGGGAGCGCCAGATCCGGATCGACCGAGGCCAACGGTTTGGTCGATCCGGTCCGGCCGGGGGCTGCGACCCGCTGCTCGGCCACCGCCACCTCGCCGATCGACGCCCATTCCTGGCAGGCGCTGCATCGCCCCGTCCACGATGGGAACTGGGCGCCGCAGGCTCGACACACGTACACCTTCCGGTTTTTGGCCATGGGGGCGACCTTAGTCAAGGTCGGTGACAGTGAACGTCAGGGTGTCCCGAGCGGCCGCATCCGACGATTCGCCTGTGATCAAATTCACTGGTCGGCCCTCTGTTCAGCCTGTTTCACGAGGAGTACGATTCGTTTCAGGTCGGCCGATCATCGGTCGCCTGAGCATCGTCGAATCATGCGGAGTTCCTCCGTCACCGAGTGCACACAACCTCTACCCACCGCGGTGGTGGGGACGATCGGAAAATCCAAAACTTGTACATCTACCCCTTCTCCGAGCTGGCGCGGGTCACTCCCCTGCTGTTCATTGCGGTCGTTCCCTGGATTCTCGTCGCTGTCACGTTGTTCGATGCCGTACGCCATACTGGCAGCGAGTGGGATCAATCCGACCAGGACCAGCTGTTGTGGACCATCGTGATTCTTTCCGGTGGCTTCATTCCGGTCATCGGCCCCCTGGCCTATCTGCTGGTGGCTCGGCCCCGCCTACGGGCCGTCACACGCCGGACCTCCGTGAGCGGTATGCCCGACGGATCATCGAGCGTCGGTACCGGCCTCCGGTAACCGACCCCATCGCATAATGGGGAGAGAGTCGGATACGTCGGCTTCGGTCGGCGTATCCGCCGCGACACTCGGAGCTCTCGGTGTCGTCTTCGGCGACATCGGCACCAGCCCGCTCTACGCGCTTCGTGAGTCACTCGCCGGCGAGGGCGGGGGGACTCGCGTTCCCATCGAGACGAGCAGTGTGCTCGGCGTGCTTTCACTCATGATCTGGGCACTGCTGCTCGTCATCACCGTCAAGTACGTGCTCATCGTCATGCGGGCCGACAACGACGGTGAAGGCGGCATTCTGGCCCTCGCCTCACTCGTCGAGGGGCAGGGGCGCCACAGCCGGGAACTGATCCTGCTGGGGCTCTTCGGCACGGCGCTGCTCTACGGTGACGGCATGATCACGCCGGCCATCTCCGTGCTGGCCGCCGTCGAGGGGCTCGAGGTGGTGTCACCGACCTTCAACTCGGCCGTAACGCCGGTGGCCATCGTGATCCTCGTCGGACTGTTCATGATCCAGCATCGCGGCACCGAGACCATCGGGCGGTTCTTCGGGCCCGTCATGGCCGTCTGGTTCGGCGTGTTGGCGTCGCTCGGTCTGACCGCAATGATCGGCAACCCGTCGGTGCTGCGGGCGCTGAACCCGCTGTACGCGATGTGGTTCATCGTCGACAACGGCATGACCGGGTTCCTGGTTCTGGGTTCGGTGTTCCTCGTCGTGACCGGCGGCGAGGCCCTGTACGCCGACATGGGCCACTTCGGGATCGGCCCGATCCGGTTGGGATGGTTCGCGGTGGTGCTGCCGAGCCTGATGATCAACTACCTGGGCCAGGGTGCGCTGCTGCTGGATCAACCCGGCGCCATCGAAAACCCCTTCTTCCTCCTGGCCCCGACGTGGGCCCACCTCCCGCTGACCATCCTGGCCACCGCCGCCACGATCATCGCCTCCCAGGCCCTCATCACCGGCGCGTTCTCCCTCACGGTGCAGGCCGTCAACCTCGATTACCTGCCTCGCCTGCATACCCGGCAGACGTCGGCTCACAACGTCGGCCACGTCTACGTGCCGTCGGTCAACTGGATGCTCCTTGCCGCCTGCATCATCCTCGTCCTGACGTTCGGCTCGTCGAGTGCGCTGGCCGCGGCCTACGGGGTGGCAGTGACGCTCACCATGGTCATCACCACCATGCTGGTCTTCGTCGTGGCCCGGCACCGTTGGAAGTGGGGGCTCGTGCGCAGCATCGCCGTCTTCGCCCCGCTCCTCGCCGTCGACCTCGCGTTCGCCGTGGCCAACGGGGCCAAGATCCCGAGTGGCGGTTGGGTTCCGCTGGCCCTCGGACTGATCGGCTTCCTGATCTTCACCACCTGGCGCACAGGTCGCTCACTGGTGGGCCAGCGAATCGAGCGCCGGGCCGTGTCTGTCGCCGACTTCGTCGGCGGACTGGCCGACGACCCACCCATCCGCCATCCCGGCACCGGCGTGTACCTCCACCGCGAAGCCGGTGTCATTCCCCCCGCGCTGCTCGCCAACCTCCGCCACAACGCGGCGCTGCACGAGTCGGTCGTGCTGCTGTCGCTGATCACCGATCGACAGGCCCGGGTTCCGAAGGCCCGCCGAGCTCGGTTGACCCAACACGACCTGGGTTTCGCCGAGGTCGAACTGCACTACGGGTTCTTCGACCTCCCCGACGTGAGCAAGGATCTCAACGAGCTGCTCATCGAAGGCCTGACCTTCGACGTCGACCACACCTCCTACTTTCTCGGACGGGAGCGGATCGAGGTGACGGCCGAACCCGGCATGGCGATGTGGCGGGAACACATTTTCGCGTTCCTCCACCGAAACGCCGGAGATCCGTCGTCCCACTTCGGGCTACCGGCCGGCCACAGTGTCGACATCGGGACCCACGTCGACCTGTGATCGCCGGGTGCCGGGCCC
>JAOUGG010000550.1 GCA_029857855.1 Acidimicrobiia bacterium
GGAGCGGGCGAAGCACATCGGCCACAGGACCGTCGAAGGCTTCGACGCGCTGGTGGCCGACGGCACCATCAAAGGTTACCGGGGGATCGGCGGCGTCTGGGCGGCCGACATCGGCCGCGACTCCACGCCGGTCAAGTTCGACATGCTCGACCGGGGTGTCATGGCCCGGGGGGTGGGGGAAGCGATCGTCTGGTGCCCGCCGCTGGTGATCACCGACGACCAGATCGCGACCTTCATCGAGGTGCTCGACGCCAGTCTCCGCTGACCGGCACGGTTCCCGATGAGCCCCACAGCCACGGCCGCCACGCTCACCATCGACGTCGACGCCCTTGTGGCCAACCACGGCATCATTGTCGACCGGGTGGGTCGACAGGCGACCGCGGCCGCCGTGGTCAAGGCCGATGCCTACGGGCTGGGCCTGAACCGAATCGCCGGGCCGCTGTGGCGGTCCGGCTGCCGCGAATACTTCGTCGCCCGCCTCGACGAGGGGGTCGCACTGCGGGAATGGCTGCCCGAGGCCACGATCCACGTCTTCGACGGCGTCACCCCGGGCTCAGCGGCCGAGTTCGGCCGGTACCGGTTGGTGCCGGTGATCAACAGCCTGCCCCAACTCGAACGATGGCGATCGGAAGCGCACCGACTGGGTGAGTTGCTCCCAACGGTCATCCACGTCGACACCGGCATGCTGCGCCTCGGCCTCACCGAAGACGAGTTCACCACGTTGGTCGATCGGCTCGACCTGCTGGACGGCCTCACCGTCACGACGGTGGCCAGCCACCTGGCTTCGGCCGACGAAGCCGCCAGCCCACAGCCCGAGGAACAGCTCGATCGATTCGCCCAGGTCCGAAATGCCCTGCCGATGGGACGGGCCAGCCTCGCGAATTCCGCCGGCGTCTTCCGCCACCCCGATTACCACCACGACCTGGTTCGGCCCGGCTACGCACTCTACGGCGGCCACCCCCAACCCGACGCCGGGCCGAACCCGATGCGGCCCGTCGTCACTCTCGAGGCGCCCGTTGTTCAGCTCCGTCACGGCGAAGTGGGGGAGACCGTCGGCTACGGTGCGAGCCACACCCTCGACCGGCGGAGCCGCCTGGCCACCGTGGCCGTCGGCTATGCCGACGGCTTCCTCCGCTCCGGCTCCGGTCGGAGCGCCGTCACCATCGGCCGACACCGGGCTCCGATCGTGGGGCGCATCTCGATGGATCTGATCTCGGTCGACGTGACCGACCTGCCTCCCGGCCTCGTCGAGGAGGGCACCAGGGTCGAGGTGATCGGACCGAACCGCCCAATCGACCAGGTCGCCGCTGATGCGGGGACCATCGGCTACGAGATACTGACCAGCCTCGGCGCCCGCTACCGTCGACGGTACATCGGCTCGTCACTCGACGAGTCCTGATCCGCACGAAGGCCGACACCTGGAAGGAGCGCCCCAACGTGGAGATCCGCAGTTCCCCGCCCCCGCCGACCGTGTACGACGCCGTCGGTGGACGTCCCTATTTCGAGCGACTGATCGATGCGTTCTACGAGGGCGTCGAGTCCGACGAACTCCTGCGGCCGATGTATCCCGAGGATCTGACGGAATCCCGGGTCAACATGGTCGACTTCCTCGGCCAGTACTGGGGTGGGCCGACGGCGTACTCCGATCGCAAGGGCCACCCCCGCCTGCGGATGCGCCACGCCCACTTCCCGGTCGACGACGCAGCGAGAAAAGCATGGCTGACCCACATGGGGGCGGCCATCGTGGCCACCGAGGGCGCGTCGGAGGAGATCAAGGCGACCATGAACGACTACTTCGCCATGGCGGCCAACCACCTCCTGAATCGCTGACGTCGCTCGGATCCGTCGGCCCGGATCCGGAGGCACCCAATCGGTTCCAACCGCCCCTTCCTGTTCTGCGCGTGTCGCGCGCCGTCAACGACGCGGGATACGCGCACAACGCGCTCCGAGCCTTCAGAGGACATTCGGCCGACCGTTGGGTGCTCGTCGTCGCGATGCCCTACGATCGATCGGCAGTCGGGCGCTCGGTGTCGCCCGCCTCGACCGACGGATTGGAGTGTTCTCGATGTACCCAGGCCTTCACGCCGAATCCACGCCGGACAAGCCGGCCGTCATCATGGCCGGAAGCGGCGCTGCCCTGACCTATCGGGAACTGGAAGACGAGTCGCGGCGGTTGGCCCGCCTGTTGCACGAGGGCGGCCTGCGACCCGGGGACCACCTGTCGATCTTCATGGAGAACCGCCTCGAGTACTTCATCGCCTTCTGGGCCGGCGTGCGCAGCGGCCTCTACGTGACCGCAGTAAACCGCTATCTGCAGCCGTCGGAGGCGGCCTACATCCTTCAGGACTCGGCTTGCAAGGCGCTGATCACCTCACGGGAGATGGGCTCGGCAGCGGCCGATCTGGTGGAGCTGGCCCCGGACGTGCAGCATTGGCTCCGCTACGGCGGCGGTGGCGACGGGTTCACCGATCTCGCCGATGCGGTCGCCGATCTACGACCCGAACGGCTCGACGAGGAACCCCGGGGCGAGGCGATGCTCTACAGTTCAGGAACGACCGGCCGGCCCAAGGGCATCAAACGCCGGATCAGCGGTTGCGCCATCGACGACCCGGCCTCGGCCCCGACCACCATCCACCTCCTCAATGGTCTGTTCGGCTTCGGCGCCGACGCCGTGTACCTGTCACCGGCACCGCTCTATCACGCCGCTCCGCTCGGCTTCACGACCGGCGTGCAGTGCCTGGGCGGAACCTGTGTGGTGATGGAGCGCTTCGACGCGGCCCGTGCACTTGAGTTGATCGACGAGTATTCGGTCACCCACTCCCAGTGGGTCCCGACGATGTTCGGCCGGATCCTCAAAGCCGATCCCGAAGTGCTCGCAACACACGACGGATCGAGTCACCAAGTGGCCATCCACGCCGCCGCTCCGTGTCCGGTCGAGATCAAGAAGCGGATGTTCGAGTTGTGGGGGCCGATAATCCACGAGTACTACGCCGGTACCGAGGTCAATGGGTTCGTCTACTGCGCGCCGCAGGACTGGCTCGACAATCCGGGAACGGTCGGCCGATCGATCCTCGGCACGGTCCACATCTGTGATGAGCACGGCACCGAACTGCCGCCGGGAGAGGCGGGAACCATCTACTTCGAACGCGACGAGGTGTCGTTCCAATACCACAACGATCCCGAAAAGACCCGCAACGCCGTCCATCCCGACCATCCGACCTGGTCGACCCTGGGCGACGTCGGCTACCTCGACGAGGACGGCTTCCTCTACCTCACGGACCGGAAGGCGTTCATGATCATCTCCGGCGGCGTCAACATCTACCCGCAGGAGATCGAGGACTGTCTGATCATG
>JAOUGG010000549.1 GCA_029857855.1 Acidimicrobiia bacterium
TCGACCGGGCCGGCTGACCACAACCCGTGCCCGTGCGGTAACGTCTGGCGGAGGACCCAAACATACGGCGACAACAACCGGGGCCGACTCCTGCGACGCCACCATGTCGCGGAGTTCCGAACAAGTAGGAGGCAGCACCACATGGTCACGATCAAGGCGGAACCCGAGTCGGTCGGGATGAGCTCGGAGCGGCTGGCCCGCATCGCCCCGGTGATGGAGTCCTATGTCAACGAGAGGGGTGTGGTCGGCATCTCGACCCTCGTCAGTCGACGGGGTGAGGTGGTGCACGCCGAACGGTTCGGGCATCAGGATCGCGAAGCCGGTGTTCCGATGAGCGACGACACGATCTTCCGGATCTACTCGATGACCAAGCCGGTGGTCTCGACTGCGCTCATGATGCTCCACGAGGAGGCCGTCTTCCAGCTCGAGCACCCGGTGATGAACCATCTCCCCGCCTTCAAGGACACGAAGGTGCTGACCGCCGACGGACAGCTCGTCGATCAGAACCGACCAATGGACGTCCGTGACGTGCTCACCCATACCAGCGGCCTGACGTACGACTTCATGGCCGACAACCCGGTCGCCGCCCTGTATCGGGAGGTCGGGCTGATGCACGAAGCCACCCGGACGCTCGCCGAGATCATGGATGTGCTGGCCGAGCTCCCGCTGGCCTTTCAGCCCGGCGAGCGGTGGCATTACAGCGTCGGGATCGACGTGGCCGCCCGCCTCGTCGAGGTCCTGTCCGGACAACCCCTGGGTGACTTCCTGCGCGACCGAATCTTCGAACCACTGGGCATGACCGACACCGGTTTCGGCGTCGCCGACGACCAGCTCCACCGGCTGTCGGCCATGTACGGGCTACCCGATCTGGTTGGCAAGGACTACACCGCGGATGATCTGGTGGCGGCTGCGCTCGCCGGCTTCAACGAACGGATCGACGTGTCGGAGACCTACCCGACCGGCACCCCGGACGTGTTCCAACGGGGCGGCCTCGGCTTGTTCTCGACCCTGGCCGACTACCACAAGTTCGCGCAGATGCTGGCCGACAACGGCCGCGGCCCCGACGGCCGTCAACTCATCGGCCGCAAGACACTCGAGCTCATGCACCGGAACCACGTGCCGACCGCCCTCCTCCCCTTCGAGATCATGGGTATCCCCAACCCCGGCCTGGGATTCGGCCTCGGCTCCCGCGTGCTCCTCGACGGCGGTCGGTTCGCCGGGACCGGCTCCGACGGCGAGTTCGGCTGGGCCGGCGCGGCGAAGACCTACTACTGGGTCGATCCCGCCGAGGATCTGGTCGGCGTGTTCATGTCGCAGTACATGACCGGGGTGCTCCTCCCCGACCGCGACTTCCGGTCGCTGGTCTACCAGGCCATCGTCGATTGACGACGCCCCCATTTCGGGCGGCCGGAGTCGACGGAGCCCGCGATGGGTGGGTGATGGCGACGATCGGCTCCGACCCGACCCACGCCAGTGAGCTGCAGTTCACCCCGGACTTCGGCCCACTGCTGGACCGGTGCCGGGCCACGATGGTGGCCGCCGTCGGCGTCGACATGCCCATCGGATTCGCTGCGGACGGGCACCGGGAGGCCGAGCGGCTGGCCCGGGGCCGCCTCGGTCGTCGAGCCTCCACCCTGTTCCCCATGCCGGCTCATGCGGTGCTCGACGTCGACGACTGGACCGAAGCCCTGGCGGTCAACCGCCGGATCGCCGGCCAGGGTTTCAGCAAGCAGGCCTTCCATCTGCTCGACGGAAGCCGGGAGGTTCGGGCCGCGCTGGCGCCGGCCGACCAGCCGTGGTGCTGCGAGGTCCACCCGGAATCGTCATTCACGGCGATGAACGGCGGCACGCCGCTCGTGTCGAAGCACACCGACGACGGTCGGCGACAACGTCTCGATGCCGTCACCCGCCTGGTGGCAGCCGACGCCGCCCGGCAGATCGTCGAGTCTGGAATCCCCACCGTCGATGCGCTCGACGCCTACGCCGCCGCCTGGACGGCGGCCCGGTCGGCCCGGGGCGAGGCGGACATCCTCGGCTCAGGCGCCGACCCCGACGGCTACTCGCTCACCATCGTCATCTGACCGCCGTTCGGCTTCGTTCCTTCAGCTCGCCAGAACCGTGTCGAGGTAGACGTACTCCAGCGCACTGAGCCGGGCCTGCTGTTTCAGGTTGGCCCCGGCGCTGTGGCCGCCCTCGGTGTTCTCGTAGTAATAGACATCGTGGCCCTGGTCGATCATGCGGGCCACCATCTTGCGGGCGTGGCCGGGGTGGACCCGGTCGTCGCGCGTCGAGGTCACGAAGAACACGGTCGGGTAGTCGCCGTCGGGTTTCACGTTGTGGAACGGCGAGTACGACGCAAGGTAGGCGGCCATCTCGTCGTCGGTCGGATCGCCGTACTCCCCCACCCAGCTCGCCCCGGCCGGGAGCAGGTGATAGCGCAACATGTCGAGCAGGGGCACCGCGCAGATCACGCCGGCGCACAGGTCGGGGCTGCGGGTGAACACCGAGCCGACCAGCAGGCCGCCGTTGCTCCCCCCGGAGATGGCGAGGTGATCGTGGTCGGTGAGTCCGTTGGCGATGAGGTCGGCCGCGACCGCTTCGAAGTCCTCGAACGCCTTGTGGCGGTTCGCCTTGAGCGCGGCCTGGTGCCACGACGGACCGTACTCACCACCACCGCGGATGTTGGCCACCACGAACGTGTTGCCCTCCTCCAGCCACAGCTTGCCGGTGACTGCGCTGTATCCGGGCGTGAGCGGAATCTCGAACCCGCCGTAGCCGTAGAGCAGCGTTCGTTTCGGGCCGTGGGTCTCGGGATTGCCGACGACGAAGTATGGCACCCGGGTTCCGTCGGTCGAGGTGGCGAATCGTTGCTCGGCCACGAGGCCGGTGTTGTCGAACCGGGCCGGTTGGCTGCGAAGCGGGCGAGGTACGAGATCACTCGCCGCCTCGCCGACGTCGACCGCCATCAGCGACGGTGGGGTCAGGTAGTCGTTGTATGAGACGAAACACTCGGTGTTGTCATCGGAAGCCGACAGGAGGCTGACCGTCCCAAGACCGTCGATCGGCACCGGTTCGCTTGCCCACCCGTCGCTCTCACCATCGGCGGCGGTGCCGGGGCGGGCCACGTAGAGCCCGCCGATGACGTTCTCGATGACGGCGTAGACGACGGCGTCGAGCGTGGTGGCGGCGCCGGCCACCGACGATGTGTCGTCGGGCTCGTAGATCTGGCTGACTGTGTCGGACGCGAGGTCGAGGGCGATGAGGCTCCCCTGGGTTTGGTCACGCCAATCGGAGCGCAGGATGGCCAGCGCCTGCCCGCCGAAGAAGCCCTGGAACTGGGCATCGGTTGGCA
>JAOUGG010000548.1 GCA_029857855.1 Acidimicrobiia bacterium
CTCACCCGACGATCGTTACGTTCGGGTGGCTGTCGGCCGCGACTACCGGGAAGCGGCGCCGCTGGTGGGGACCCGCTACGGCTCGGGTGGCGAAAGCCTCGAGGTACGGCTCGAGGTGTCGGCCCAGGCCCAGGCTCAGGGCCAGGCCCACGCCCAACAACAGCAGCAGTAACAGCGGCGACGAGCTTTCGTCAGCCGTCGACCGGTTCGAGTCGGCCGGTGTCGACATCGAACACGAACCCGCTGATGGCCTCGGTCAGGGTGAGAAAGGGACTCTCGGAGAGCCTTTTCATCGACCTGCGGACGTCCTCGGCGGCATCCGCGAATGCATGGATCCGCCAGGATGGGCGCTCGCCGAACGTTTCCTCGATCTCCGCCAGGATCTCGTCGTCCTCGACTCCCTGGATGCCGCAGTCGGTGTGGTGGATGACGAGAATCTCGCGCGTGTCGAGCCGGAGTTGTGACAGGCAAACCGAGCGGATGACGTCGTCGGTGACGACGCCGCCCGCGTTTCGAATGACGTGAGCCTCACCCAGCTTCAGGCCGAGGGCTGCGTGCACGTCGATGCGGGAGTCCATGCAGGTGATCACGGCCAACCGGCGAGAGGGCCGCACATCGAGATGCCCGGCGGGAAAGTCGGCGGCGTAGTCGCGGTTGCCGGCGATGGCGTCGTACGTCGAACCAGTCATGTCGACCATTCTAGGACGGGCGTCCCGGCCAACCGGCGGTCCGGCCGCGGGGGCCGGCGCCGGGCTGGTGACGTCGTCGACAGTGCCGTCGGCAGTGTCGGCGGCGAGGTGGGCGACGATGTCGGCCGCGATCACGCCGGGTGTTCGATCGTCGGTGGCGATCTGGGTGAATCGTCCGTAGGCGTTCCGGCGTTCGGCCATGAGTTCGATGATCCGGGATCGGGGATCGGGCCCGGCGAGCAGGGGCCGCTCGATCCGGGCGGCATCGGCGGTGACGCGGCGATGGATCTCGTCGGGGTTGGCGACCAGGCAGAACACGCGGCCCGTGCGGCCGAGCGACGCCACGTTGTCGTCGTCGAGCATCATTCGCCCTCCGGTGGCCACGACCAGCCCCGTCCGCTCGCCCAGCTCGGCGGCCACCTCCCGCTCGGCGGCCCGGAACGCCGCCTCCCCCCGTTCGGCGAAGATGGCGGCGATGGGCCCATGGCGATCCTCGATGATCGCGTCGGTGTCGACGAACTCGAAGCCGAGCTCGGCGGCCAGCAGGCGGCCGACTGTGGTCTTGCCGGTTCCCATGAAGCCGGTGAGTACGATATTGGACGACGGATCCACGGCGCCAGTGTAGGTTGCGGCGAGGGCCGAGTTGCCGTCCCCGGCCTGTCGGGAACGGCTCAGGGGGCGAAGGCCCGACCGAGCAGATGGCGGGCGATGACGAGGCTGGAGATCTGGGCGGTGCCGTCGCCGATCTCCAGACCGATCACATCCCGCAGCCGCTGGCCCAGCGGGCTCTCGTTCGAGTAGCCCATGTGCCCGAACGTGAGCAGGCACTGGTGGATGACGTCGACACTGAGCCGGGGTGCCCACAGCTTGGCCATGGCCGCCACATCGCCGTGTTCCCGCCCCTGGTCCTTCAGCCACAACGCCTCGTAGCAGACGTGGCGGGCGCCCCGCAGATGGGTGGCGGCCTCGGCCAGCGGGAACGACACGGCCTGGAACTTACCGATCGGTTGCCCGAAGGCCTCCCTGTCCTTCGTCCACTGCAGGGTTTCGTCGAGCGACTGCTGTGCCGCCCCGAGACAGCCGAGGCCGATGATGGCCCGTGAGTAGTCGAAGCCCTGCATGACCGACACGAAGCCGTCGCCCTCATTGCCGACCATCGAGGCGGCGGGAACGCGGAGACCGTCGAAATGGATCGAGGCCCGTCCGATCGAACGGCCGCCCAGATCGTCGAATCCGGACCGGCTGACCGCGGGATGATCGAGCGGCACGTAGAAGGCGCTGACCCCTCTCGCGCCGGGCCCGCCGGTGCGGGCCATCAGCAGACCGGTCGGGGCGACGGTGCCGAACGTGATCGACGTCTTCTCGCCGGTGATCACCCAGTCATCGCCGTCGCGCACAGCCCGGCACTCCATGGCCGCCGCATCCGAGCCGTGATCGGGTTCGGTCAACAGGAGCGCAGGCACCACCTCACCATTTGCGATCGGCGGCAACCATTCGGCCTGGCGGTCGGCGTCGGCGTGGCGGACGACGATGTCGGCCACCAGGCAGGTGTTGATGATGACGTAGGTGGCGTTGAAGTCGGCCCGGCCGACCTCCTCGGCCGCCAACCCGGCCACCACGGCGGAGGCCTCCTGGCCACCGAACTCGGCGGGGATTCGCAGCCCGGTGAGGCCGATCGAAGCCATGTCGGCCAGCAGGGTCGGCCGCATCTCACCGGCCCGGTCGTCGGCCTGGTAGTGCGGGGCCAGCACGTCGGTACAGAAGCGCCGCAGTTCGGTCTGGAACGCCTGCTCGGTGTCGTCGAACTCGTAGAACATCTCTCGGATCCCCTCGGGGCCGGCCCCGTTTAGTGGTGCTGCACGTACTTGTCGAACTCGGGCGGCCGCTTCTCGGCGAAGGCCTTGGCCCCCTCCATACCTTCCGGTGACGGCGCGAAGAGATCGAGGGCCGACATGGCCATGTGGGTGAGGCCGATCTGGTGATCGGTGTCGGCGTTGAACGAGTGCTTGAGCACCTTGATCGCCGTCGGGCTGAGCACCTTCAACTCCTCGGCCCACCGCTTGGCCTCGGGGAGCAGCTCCTCGAGCGGGACGACCTTGTTGACCAGCCCCATCTCGAGCGCCTCAGCGGCCGAGTACTGGCGGCACCAGAACCAGATCTCCCGGGCCTTCTTCTCACCGACCACCCGGGACAGGAAGGCCGAGCCGAAACCGGCGTCGAAGGAACCGACTCGAGGTCCGGCCTGACCGAAGCGGGCGGTCTCGGCCGCGATCGACACGTCGCAGATCACGTGCAACACGTGGCCGCCGCCGACGGCCACCCCGTTGACGGCGGCGATGACCGGCTTGGGGATGTCGCGGATCAGCTTCTGGAGGTACAGGATCTCGAACATGCCGCTGTCGGTGGGACCGTAGTCGCCGGTCTCGGCCCGCTGCTTGACATCGCCGCCCGAGCAGAACGCCTTGTCGCCGGCGCCGGTGAGGATGACCGAACGAACGTCGTGGTCGGCCCAGGCCGCCCGGAACGCGCTGATCATCTCCTCGACGGTGCGGCCTCGAAACGCGTTGTAGCGATCGGGCCGGTTGATCGTGATGATCGCGGCGGCCGACTCATCGACCTCGTATGTGATGTCGGTGAACTCGGACATCGGATCCCCTTCCGTC
>JAOUGG010000552.1 GCA_029857855.1 Acidimicrobiia bacterium
GAGCTCCCGCCGGCAACCAGCGCGAGAACGGCACCACTGCTGTGATCTCAAATGTTCAGGTTGTCGAGGGGTGCGGTGAACTTGTGTTCCGCCCTCAATGGGGCCGGGTCATCCAGGAGTTCATCATGTCCACCACTACCCAGTTGTCAACCTTTGACGATCCGACCTTCCGTCGAGAACTATTGACCGTCGCAAGTTTCTTGGCTGGCTATGGCCCAACGACGAGGGCTAGCTACGCCACCGATCTGCGGATTTTCTCCGACTGGTGCCGAGAATCTGGCCTCAGCCTGTTCGACGTTAAACGCTCCCACCTCGAACTATTCGTACGCTCGGTGGAAGCCAGAGGCCTTATCGCGTCAACCATCACCCGCAGGCTCTCAGCGCTGGCGAGTTTCTACCGGTATTGCGAACAAGAAGACCACATCGACCGCAACCCGGCCAACTACATGCGCCGACCCAAAGTCGACAATGAGTCCAGAACTCCGGGGCTCGACCGAACCGAATTAAGCGCCTTCATGGTCCAGGCCGGGATCGGCACCCACAGGGAACACGCCCTCGCATCACTCCTCGCCCTGAACGGCCCCAGGGTCTCCGAAGCCTTGAACGCCGACATCGACGATCTTCGTTTCGAGCGAGACCATCACTTCCTGCGGATCATCCGCAAAGGAGGTATAAAGGCGCCATTGTCCCGCTCGCACCCCGGACGGCCCGAGCGGTCCAGGTCTACATCGGTGAACGAACGAGCGGGCCGATCGTTCTAGGGAGCTACGGGCAGCGAATGGACCGCCACGCCGCTGACAGGGCAGTCAAACGCCTCGCTCGACGAGCTGGAATCAACAAACGGCTCAGCCCCCATAGCCACCGTCATAGCTTCATCACCGCAGCGCTCGATCATCTGGTCAGACGACGCCAACCCGGTGCCGGGGTGGGAGTTCCAACCTGGTGATGGATGGGACCACTCCGGAAAGCTTGACACGGCGATCGGACCCGAGGCCATCGTGATCGCCAATTTCGGCCATCCTCACGCGAATTCTGAGGATGCAGTTGATTGGCTCGCTATGGGCCCCTACCTGGATCCCGGATGGGGTGACGAATGGTTCGCGGTTGCCTACTCTGACCAGTTGGGATTCGTTGCGAGGGCTGTCGGCTCTGGCAGATTTGTTCAAATGCAAGACGGTCTGATGTGGAATTATGCTGGGCAATCCCCGGCCGAGGTTGGCCGCATTCTCCATATGGCCGCCTCGGCGGATAGACTACTCGTCCTCTCTCAACAAGATCCGATCACTCCTGAATCAGTGATAAAGCTCTGTCTTTGAGTCAAGTGAAAGCCGCGAATAAAGCGTACGGCCGCGCCATCAGCGGCGACCAGCGGATTCCCGGCCGATCACAATCCGTGGTGACCGATCACGACGCCGCTCCTACACGAGTACGATGCCGTGCCGGGTCAGCGGTTCGGTGAACGCATCGGCCCGCAGCAGCGTGTCGACGGCCTCCAACTCGGGAGCCAGGTACCGGTCGGGGCCGGGGCCGGGAACCTCGGATCGGATCACTTCGATCACGGCTTCGATGGCCGGCGACGGCAGCAGTGGGGCCCGCAGGTCGATCGCACGGGCCGCAGCCGTGATCTCGACGGCCTGGATCCGGCGAAGGTTGTCGATGACCCGACGCAGCTTGCGCACCGCGCCCCAGGCCATCGAAACATGATCCTCCTGCAGGGCCGACGTGGGCATCGAGTCGACCGAAGCGGGAGCAGCGAGCCTCCGGTTCTCGGCCACCATCGACGCCACCGTGTAGTGGCCGATCATGAGGCCGGAGTCGACGCCGACCTCGTCGGCCAGGAACGGGGCCAGCCCGTGGTTGCGGTTGCGGTCGAGCAGCCGATCGAGGCGACGCTCGGCGATGGCCCCGACCTCGGCCAGGGCGATGGCCAGGAAGTCAGCCGCGAAGCCGAGCGGCGCACCGTGGAAGTTGCCGCACGACTCGACGCGGCCGTCGGGCAGGACCATCGGGTTGTCGATGGCGGCAGCAAGCTCGTTCTCGGCCACGAAGCGGGCATGAGCCAGGGTGTCTCGGGCGGCACCGTGCACGGCGGGTGTGCAACGAATGCTGTAGGCGTCCTGCACCCGGGGGTCGTCGACGCGGTGGCTGGTGAGAATGCCCGAACCGGCCAGCAGGTCGCGCAGGTTGGCGGCGCTGTCGATCTGCCCCGGTTGCGGTCGAAGCGCCTGCAGGTCGTGGGCGAACGGGCGGTCCGTGGCCAGCAACCCGTCGACGGTCATGGCCGCGGCCAGATCGGCGGTGGCCAGCAGGCTCCCGGCGTCGTGCACCGCCAGGCAGAGCATGCCGAGGATCCCATCGGTGCCGTTGATCAGCGCAAGGCCCTCTTTCTCGACCAGGTCGATAGGAGCGAGGCCGGCGGCGGCCAGCGCGTCGGCGGACGGCTGACGGCGGCCATCGTGGTCGACCTCGCCCTCGCCGAGCAGCGCCAGTGCGGCATGGGCCAGAGGCGCCAGGTCGCCGCTGGCTCCCAGGCTGCCGTATTCGGGAACCACCGGTGAGATGCCGGCGTTCAGCAGATCGACGAACGCCTGGGCCAGCCGGGGGCGCGCCCCGCTGCGGCCCATGGTGAGCGTGCGGGCTCGCAACAGCATCATGGCCCGGACGACCTCGTTCTCCACCGCCGGCCCCATGCCTGCGGCGTGGGACCGGATGAGCGCGAGTTGCAGGGCGGTCCGCCGTTCGGCGGGAATGGCAACCGTGGCCAGTGCGCCGAAGCCGGTGGAGATCCCGTACTTCGGCTCGCCCTCGGCCAACCGCTCGACGACGGCCCGAGACTCGGCCATGCGCACGTTGGCGGCTTCGGTGATCGACACCGCAGCCCCATCGCGGGCCACGGCGACGACATCGTCGACCGTGGTGGTGTACCCATCGAGTTCAACGCTCATGACAGTTCACCGTTCATGACAGAGTCTCCTGTTGTGTTCCGAGGTCGGCCGCCAATCGGGCCACGACGCCCTCCAGGGCCGCTTCGACCGCTGTGATCGCCGGGCCGTCCATTCGATGTGCCGGTCCGATGACCGAGACCGCAACGCCGAACGGAAGGTCGGCCGGCACGGCGCGGGACACGGCAGTGATGTCGGGCTCGATGGCACCGGTGCGCACGGCGCAACGGCCGGATTCGGCCAGAGCGGCTCCGACTGCCGTCCCATCAAGGGAAACCGTTTGACCGATCCACCCGACATGGCGGATGGCTCGTGGACTCTCGGCGGTGGCGACGTAGGTGGCAACACGGCGGTCGGACACGGCCAGGTACGCGGACTCCCCGCAGCCAGTCGCCAACTCGTCGAGAAG
>JAOUGG010000551.1 GCA_029857855.1 Acidimicrobiia bacterium
GGCCGCCACCCCGGCCACGCTCAGACCGACGCCGGCGATCACCGAGCCGATGATGACGCCGGCAAAGGTGGCGGCACCGACGATCACGGCGTACACGGTCATAGCCAGGGCCTGTTCGAGCACCAGCCGGGACCGGCGGATGGGGTTGGCCAGCAGCAGCCCCATCGTCCGTTGCGACTCCTCGCCGGCAAGGCCGCCGGCTCCGGCCACGATCGTCACGATCATGATGGCGATCGGGGCCATGAGCGAAAAGGTCTCGACCTCGTAGAAGCCCTCCGGCGTCGAGAAGTCGCCACCGCCGGCGAGGGCCAGGACCGCTTCGGGGAACTGGTCCGACAGGGCTGCGACGTCGGCCTCGATGGCTTCATACATCGGTCCCATCAGCACACCCATCATTCCGAACATCGTGGCGGCCGTGATGATGAGGAGGCCCTGATGGTCGGAGAACGTCTTGGCCCACGGCCGCGCCACCCGGGCGTTGCCGGCCAGTCGATCGAAGATCTGGTCGGTCAGCGGATGGGCTCGGAGGCGGTCGAGCAATGTCTCGCCGATGGCGGGACCACGGAGGTCACGCCGATTGACGGTCACCCCGGCGATCACGGTGAACAGCAGGCAACCCCCGCCCAGCACGGCGATGTGCCGCCAGTTGACGCCGTTGACCAGCGGCTCGCTCCCGTCGAAGTAGTACCAGGGGAACAGCCGCGCCAGGTCGGCCAACGACTCCACGAGGGGCAGCAGCCCCACCGCGAAGAACGAGACGATCAAGACCCCGACGGCGACGCCGGAGGCCAGCGCGCGGTTGCCGGTCCAGGCGCCCACGGCCATGGCCCCAAAACCGTAGAACAGTGCGTTGACGACGAGGTGCAGCATCATGGCGTTGATGTGTGTTTCGCCGATCTCGACGTCGAGCACGATCGGGGTAAGATGGCCGGCCGCCAGCAGGACGGCAGCACCGGCCAGCGTCAGCAGCACCATCGCCCCGATCTTTGACACGAGGACCCGGGTGCGGCTTCTGCGGTTCGCCAGGAGCAGCCCGAGCGTGCCCGTCCGCTCCTCGCCGGCGATCGATGCGGATCCCATGGAGATGGCGAGCCCGGTCAAGGTAACGGCCCCCATGAAACCCAGCATCACGTTGTAGGAGAGACTGGCGGCATCGGCCCCCTCGGGAATACCCATCAGCTCCCGGATCCCTGCGGGCAGATCGGTGTAGATCGACAGATCGATGTCGGTGTACACGGCCATGGTGTAGAACATGAACAGCACGAGCGTGACCGCGGCGATGGCCGTTCCCAACCAGCGATCACGAATCGCCTTGGTGAACACCGTCTGGAGCAGCATTACACCGACACCTCGTCCGTCAGCTCGTCCGGCGATCGTGAATCGGTGGCGTCCGGCTGTGGCTTCTCGTGTACCTCGTCCCGGTAGTACGTGAGGAAGATCTCCTCCAGGTCGGCCTCGTGGGTGTTCACGTCGACGAGGTCGTAGCGCTCGGCGACGGCTCGAAGCAGCACGGCCATCTTCCCGCTGAACGACAGCTCGGCCCGGTGGTTGTCGACGCTCACGTCGCGAACCCCCGGCACGGCCTCGAGCACTGCGGCCTCGACCGGGGAGCCGAAGTCGAGCACCACCCGGCGCATGGCCTTGGATCGCAGCGTTTCGAGTGCCTCGACGGCAACGAGCTGCCCCCGGCGGATGATTGCGACCCGATCGGCAACCCGCTGCACCTCGGACAGGGTGTGGCTGGAGAGAAACACGGCCCGACCCTCGGCTGCGACCTCCCGGATCATGGCCTGGAACTCGCGTTGCATGAGCGGATCGAGCCCGGCGCTCGGTTCGTCCATGATCAGCACGTCCGGTCGGTTCATGAACGCCTGAATCAATCCGATCTTCTGGCGGTTTCCCGAGGAAAGATCACCGACCTTCTTGGTCAGGTCGGCGTCGAGCCGGTCCGCCAGCTGGCGGACGTAGGCCCAATCGACACCTCCCCGCAGGTTGGCGAAGTAGGTGAGCGTGTCGTGGCCGGTCAGCTTCGGGTACATGGCCAGATCACCCGGAACGTAGCCGATGTGGCGTCGAATCTCCTGGACCTTGCGGTGCGAGTCGAGCCCGAGGATCCAGGCCCGCCCGGAGGTGGGTCGCAGCTCGTCGAGGATGGTTCGAATCATGGTCGTCTTCCCCGACCCGTTGGGTCCGAGGAAGCCGTAGACCTCACCCATCCTGGTCTCGAGGTTCAGGTCGACCACGGCCCTGACGTCGCCGTAGTGCTTCGTCAGACCCTCGGTCCGGATGGCTGCGGTCGATTCGGTCACGACATTTCCCCGATCTCTGGTCGCTTCGAGAACAGTATCCGCCACCCTCAGCGCCGCCGACAGGTCCGAAGGTCCCTCATCGTCCCGGGCAGCGGGCGGTTCGGCCGCCGGGGCCGGCGCGCTAGCCGGCCGCTTTCTCCATGGCCCAGTAGACGGCGAGGCCGATAACCACGAAGACCGTCGCCGGGATGAGCCAGATCCCGGTAAGCGCCGCCACCAAGCCGGCTCCCCATTGCCTGCCCCAGAGCACCGATGACACCAAACCGAGCAGGAAGCTGAAGAAGATCCGGCCGAAAGCGGTCGACCAGGTGATGGAACCGAAGAAGGCGGCCATGAGAGCCTGCGCCGCGAAGCCAACACCGATCACGCCGAGAATGACCCACAGCACGAGGAGGAGCCGGCGTCGGCCTCCCGCGGCCCAGCGGGTGCGGGCCGCCACCGCCGCCCACATCAGCCACCGCTTCAACGTGGGTACGCCCGAGGCGCCGATCAGGTCGCGGAAGAACGAATCGGCCAGCGTGTCGGAGCCGAGGGCGCCGCCGTTGGGCTCGTCGACAATCAGCTGGTCGTGGAGGACGGCGGCGAGTGTGTGGCGGCCGTAAGGGCGCTCGAACCAACCGAGGAACGGGGGAATCGAGGCGAAGTCGGTGGTGGAAGGCACGTCGGCGAAGGTTCGAGCGGCGTCGACCATCTTGGCCGCCTGGTCGGCCGGCACCTTCTTTTCGAGCTCGCGACGGTACCGGTCGAGGGTCGGCTGGTGGTCGAACACGAACTCGGTCTTGACCGAGAAAAGCCCCTCGGTGATCTGGGCGACGACGACCTGTCCCTTGTCGTTGTCGACCCGAAAGCCGGAGTCGGTGGCCACGATCCAGTCCGACCATTCACTCCCGGAGTCTGCTTCTGGTGTCATGGCGTTTGGTGTCACAGTGCCCCCACATGGCGTGCCGATACGCTCGGTGCGATGATAGTCCTTCCCTGGCGGGAGACGCTGCGCCGCCTGCCGGCTCTGCTTCTGGGTCTCTACCTGTTCGGTGCCGGTATC
>JAOUGG010000553.1 GCA_029857855.1 Acidimicrobiia bacterium
CCGTCTATCCTGAAGACGCACACCCAGTCCAGGGTGCGAAGAGACCCGCCCCGTGTGTCGAGGCCGACACCAATGCTCCGTCGCCGGACATCGCTCACCCCGGCCGCTAACCGGGGCTTCATGACGCCTTCAGTCTCCCGGTTCGGCGGAGGTGACGAACGGTCGCCGCCAATCGGGCGGGGCCTGCGAACGCTCCGTGACCCAGTGTTCGACACCGTCGACGATTCGGCCATCGAGGACCGTGTAGAAGCCGGCGCACCAGAAGGTGTCGGCGCCGTGCTCGACTCGGACCTGGGCGGCGACCCTGCCCGGATCGTCGGCGCTGTCGATGGCCTCCACTACCTCGATCGACCAGCCTTCCGGGTAGGCACGGTTCATGGCCAGGAAGTTCGGCCCGTCGAACTGCTCGCCGGTTTCCGTGAACTCGATGTGGAGCCGACACGCGAGCCCGGTGTGGTGCGTGTCACCGATTTCGTCAACACTGGTACCCATGCTGGATCGGGTTCGCGACGCTGCCGGAAAGATGGCCGACAGGGCCGTCGAGGCGGCGGCCCAGCGGATGCGAGGAGGCAGCGGGGATCCAGTGATCGCCGATCTGAACAAGGCGCTGGCCCCCGACCGGGTCCACACCGACGGGGCGGAGCGGTCACTGCTCAGCCACGACTCATCGGTGATCGACGGCGGCGGAGCCGGGCCGGTGTGCTACCCGATCTCCACCGAGGAGGTCGTGGCGATCATGAAGATCGCCGCCCGACACGATCGGGCGGTTGTCCCCCGGGGTGCGGGCACGGGTCTGGCCGGTGGCGCCATCCCGATGGGTGGGCCGATCGTGATCGCCCTGACCAAGATGAACGAGATCCTGTCGGTCGACATCGACGACCGGGTGGCCTGGGTCGGACCCGGAGTCATCAACCTCGACCTGTCCAAACACCTCCGCCCGCTCGGCTACCACTTCGCCCCGGACCCGTCGTCGCAGCAGGTCTGCACCATCGGCGGCAACATGGCCAACAACGCCGGCGGACCGCACTGCCTGGCCTACGGGGTCACCAACGCCCACATCCGGGCCATGGAGGTCGTGCTGCCCTCGGGTCGGACCGCCATCCTGGGCGGCCTCGACGCCGAGCCCGCCGGCCTCGACCTGCGGGGCGTGTTCGTCGGCAGCGAGGGCACCATCGGCATCGCCACCAAGATCGCCGTCGCCATCACCAAGAACCCGCCGGCCGTGCGAACCCTGCTGCTGTCGTTCTCCGACATGCACCATGCCGCCCAGACGGTGAGCGACGTGGTGGCGGCCGGCATCGTGCCGGCGGCCATGGAGGTGATGGACCAGCGCATCACGCAGGCGGTCGAGAACTTCGTGGGTGCCGGCTATCCGACCGACGCCGCCGCCGTGCTGCTGGCCGAGGTCGACGGCCTCCCCGGCGGCATCGCCGTCGACGCCGAACGTATCGCCGAGATCGGGCGGGCCAACCACGCCACCAACGTGAAGGTCGCCCAGTCCGAACAGGAGCGGATGCTCTTGTGGAAGGGACGCAAGACCGCCTTCGGTGCCATCGCCCAGATCGCCCCCGACTACTACCTCCACGACACCGTCGTCCCCCGGGCCAAACTGGCCGAGGTACTCGACCAGATCTACGAGATCGCCGAGCGCCACGATCTGATCGTGATGAACGTGTTCCACGCCGGTGACGGCAACCTTCATCCGCTGCTGCTGTTCGACGCCCGCCGGCCCGGCGTCCTCGACCGGGTACATGCGGCAGGAGCGGAGATCATCACCGCGTCGCTCGACGCCGGCGGCGTGCTCTCCGGTGAACACGGCATCGGGATCGAGAAGCAGAAGTTCATGGACCGGCTCTACACCGACGACGATCTCGACCACCAGAACCGCCTCCGCCAGGCGTTCGACCCGACTTGCCGGACCAACCCGGGTAAGGTCCTGCCCACCGGCCACTCCTGCGCCGACATCCAGCAGCTGAAGCGCATCCCGGCGGGAGTGTGGGGATGACGGCCAGCCTCGCCATCGACGATCCGGTCCTCGAGAGCTTCGCCGCCGAGATCGAGGGTGCCGACCCGATCACAATCGTCGGCCGGCGGACCGCATGGGATCGTGGCGGCGCGCTGGAGGGAACGCCCCGAGAGGTGAGCGCTCCGTCGGGCATCGTCGCCTACGCCCCCGAGGAGATGACCGTCACCGTTCGGGCGGGGACGCCAGTGGCCGAACTCGACGAGGCCCTCACCGCTGCCAACCAGCGCTGCGCGCTCCCCGATCGGGGCGGCACGGTCGGCGGGGCGGTGTCCGTCGGCGAGAACGACCCGCTCGTTCTCGGCAAGGGTCGGCTGCGGGCGAGTGTGCTGCAGGTCCGCTACGTCTCGGCCGACGGTCGCCTCATCACCGGTGGCGGTCCGACCGTGAAGAACGTGACCGGGTTCGATCTCCCGCGGCTGATGACCGGCGCTCTCGGCACACTCGGCTTCCTCGCCGAGGTCATCCTGCGTACCAACCCGATACCGGCGGCCGCCACGTGGTTCCGGTCCGACGACGCCGATCCGTTCGCCACCTTCGACGCGTTGCTCCACCCGTCGGCTGTGTTCTGGGACGGCACCACCACCTGGGTCCTGCTCGAAGGCCACCTCGTCGACGTCGCAGCCGAGGCCGCCGTCCTGGCCAGCACCGGGGCGTTCACCGAAACCGACGGCCCGCCTCCCCTGCCACCGCACCGGTGGTCGCTCACACCCGGCGAGCTCCGCACCCTCGGGCTCGATCACTACGTTGCGTCGATCGGAGTCGGCACGGTCTTCGCCACAGAACCCCAACGCGACAGGATGATCGATCCCGCCGCCCGTGAGGTGTCGAGTCGGCTCAAGACCCTGTTCGATCCGACCGGCCGCCTGAACCCGGGTCGGGAACGGAGTCACTGACCATGGATCTCAAGCTCGACGAGGACGATCTCAACATCTGCGTGCAGTGCGGCCTGTGCCTGCCGTTCTGCCCGACGTTTCGGGTCACGGGCGAGGAGTCCAAGTCGCCCCGGGGCCGGATTGCACTCATGCGCGAGGTCCAGCTCCACGACGCACCCGTGACCGACGAGGTCATCGAGTCGTTCGTGACCTGCGTGCAGTGTCGGGGCTGCGAACCGGCGTGCCCGTCGAGCGTGCCCTACGGACACCTCATGGAACGGGCCCGCGAGACCCTGGCCGACCAGCACAAGATCACCCCGCTGTGGCAACGCATGGCCTTTAAACCGCTCTCGAACCCGCGGCTGCTCCAACTCGGAACCCGAGCGCTCGCCGCCGCCCAACGGGTCAACCTCGTCCCCTCCCGACTCGGCCTCGGCGAGCTGCCGT
>JAOUGG010000554.1 GCA_029857855.1 Acidimicrobiia bacterium
GATCCGGTCGGTCTGTTCACCGGGCTCGGAGTCGCTGAGTGTCGGGTCGGGAACCACCTCGGCTTCGACCCACAGGCCTCCGGTCCGACCGATCACGCCGGATCCGACGACGGCCCGATGGTGGGCGCGGAGGGTCACGACCGGTGTGCTGTCGGGCATCCGGTCACGGCCGACGACGGTGGCGGTCACGCCGACCTTGGCGTACTTGTCGTCGGTCTTCGGTACGAGGAGGAGGGTGGTCTTGGCGTCGCCGCCCACGTCCTCGAGTAGCCGTCGGGCCTCGTCGGACTGCATGGTGACGGTGACGACCATCTCGGGGAAGATGACGCCGTCGGGGATGGGAAGAACGGGGTAGGCGACGGTCGGCTGTGTGCGTGTCGATTCGGTCTGCGATTCGGACTCGGATTCGGGAAGATCAGTGGTCGGCATGGTGTTGTATCCGGTGCTGCTCTCTGGTTGATCAATAGCTCGTCAGCCTTTTGTAATCTCCATTACATGGCTAGAACTCTTACAACAAAGGAGGGTTCGGGGATATTCCAGCCTCGGAGCCGATTGCGATCCGTCACCTGCTGTCGTAGCGGTCCGGCTCGATCCAGGCCCCAGTCTCCAGCGCGAATCGGCGGGCGGCTTGGGCCATGAGCTCTATCTCACCGGCCCGGGCCCGGGTGGACGACACGGCTGCGAGTGTGGCGTCGTCGAGGTCGAGGACGAGGCCCTCGGGGTGGGGGTGCCCAAGCCGGGGAACGATGGCGGTCGGCGGCAACTCGGCCAGCGCCCGGTCGCGAGCCGTCGGCGTTTCGTACCACTGAAGCTCCTGGATCTGGGCCCATTTGTCGGCCCCGACGATGAGCAGGTCGTAGCCGTGGGCGATGTCGACGAGGAGCTGTGCCTCGGTGACGACCACGTCGAGCCACCGGTGCGGTTCGATCGACCGGCGGATCACCTCGATCCGATCCTCGAAACGTGGATGCTCGACCGCCTCCTTGGCCAGCGCCCGTCGGCTGACCACCAGATCCACGACGTCGAGGTCGTGCTGGTGCCGCGCCGCCTCGGCGATGGCCAGGTGGGCGACGGTCGGCGGATTGAAGGATCCGGGGAAGACGCCTCGGGCGGTCATTGGTTCTAGGCTAGGCCCCGTTGGCCTCTCGACGAGGGGATTGGACGAGGGGATCGAGAGAGGAGTGGCGATGAGCACCACGACCGTCTACATCATCGCCGGGGCGGCATTCCTGGGTTCCTGGCTGGTCAAGAGATGGCTGGCCGGCACCTACGCCAAATGGAGCCGGGTGCCGCACACCCACGGCATCAGCGGGGCCCAGGCCGCGGCCGCCATTCTGCAGAAGAACGGGGTGACGAACGTTCGCATCGAGCCGGTGCGTGGCCGGCTGACGGACCACTACGACCCGCAAAAGGACATCCTGCGACTGTCGGCCACGAATTACGGCGAGACGTCGGTGGCCGCGGTGGCCGTATCCGCCCACGAGGCCGGCCACGCCATGCAGGACGCCGGCAATGACCTCCGCCTGCGGCTGCGCCGGTATCTGGTTCCGCTGGCCGCGTTCGGCTCCAGGATCGGACCGGTGATCGTGATGGCCGGACTGTTCACCGGAAGCGGCGCGATTCTGCGGCTCGGCGCTTTCCTGCTGGCGGGCATGGTGCTGTTCCAGCTGGCCACACTCCCGGTTGAGTTCAATGCCAGCCGACGTGCCCTGCGCAACCTCCGGGAGCTCGGCTTCACCGACCCCGAGCAGGAGAACGGCACCCGGATGGTGCTACGGGCCGCCGCCTTCACCTATGTCGCCGCGGCGGCGACGTCGATCGCCTACTTCGCCACGCTGTTCGCCGGTAGCCGGAGGCGATCGGTCTGATCGCCGACGAACCAGGCACCGGAACCGATGCGTCGGTCAACGGCGAGGCCGTTCGGCTCTTCGGCGCCCTGCATCCCGAGGTCGAGCTGATCCGAGCCGCCGACGGTATCTGGTCGGTCGAGGGGCTGTTCAATCCGCTGCCCGAACATCGAGGCAGGAAGGGCTGGCTTCACGGTGGGCTGGCGGCCACCGTGCTCGATCATGTCTGCGCCCGTGCCGCCTCGGCGGCACTCGGACAGCCGGTGGTGACCGGCAGGCTCGACACCCGCTACCGGGAACCGGTGCTGCTGGCCGCCGGCCCCTATCGGGTGGTCGCGGTGGCCGAGCGGCCCCGGTCCAAGACGGTTCGGGTCGTCGGGGCCATCGAACGGCGAGCCGACGGCTGGCCGCTCGTCGAGGCCCGCAGCCTGTTCGTCGCGATCTGACCCGCGCCATCGGCCCACGTCGGCACGATCCCCGGCCCGGCGGAGGCGCACGCTGACCGCCCATGGGACTTTTCCATCGAGCGACCGTCAACCCCGACCAATCCGGTTGACTCGAACGTCAGTTCGGGTAGACTGGCCGACGTGTATGCCGAACTTGTCCAAGACGGCGGCATCGCGTCAGCGCAGGGTAAAGGAACCACCGACCGATGCGCGCCACTCCCGCTCACCCTCTTCGGCCAGCTGCCCGATCACGGCAGTGAACCGATTGTCAACCCGAATCCCGTCTTCACCCGCCACCAACTCGATCCCTGCTGTTGGGTCGATCAGGTCGAGCGTCTGATCATCGGCGCCGACGCGCTGTTCGATCGGGTCGCCGAAGCGTTTGACTGGGAGCAGGGCCAACGCCTCATGTACGGGAGGTGGATGGACGAACCCCGTCTGACCTCCCGCCAGGAGCTCGACGACGTCGGGGTGCCGGCGGTCGTCCACGACACCGTCGCCGTGCTCGAAGACCACTACGACCGGCGCTTCACCGGCCTGTTCTGCAATTTCTACCGCGACGGCTCCGACAGCGTGGCCTGGCACGCCGATCGGATCGGTCGATCCAACGTCGATCCGCTGGTGGCCATCATCAGCCTCGGCGGACCGAGATGCTTCATGATGCGCGACCGGTCCCTCACAGGCGAGCGGAAGACATCGAGCAATTTCCCCGTGCATTCCGGCGATCTGCTCGTGATGGGCGGCGCCACCCAGCATCACTGGGAGCACGCCGTTCCAAAACAGAAGAACGCGCCCCCGAGGATCAGCCTCACCACCAGGGCCGGATCGTGGTTGCAGCCGATCGGATGAATGAACGGGTGAACGGCGGGACGGGTCGCCGACCGGCGCTCAGACGCGCCGGCCGGCGTCGGCCAGCTCCTCGAAGTCGCCGAGGAACTGTTTCGTGGAGTTGAAGCCCATCTCGATCAGCTCCCGCGTCTGACTGAAGTCGAACGAGCTCAGTGCCGGCGGGGTCGGCCGGGGGAGCCGCATCACGGGATGACGGTTCGAG
>JAOUGG010000555.1 GCA_029857855.1 Acidimicrobiia bacterium
AACGAGTCCGACGGCGACAGCCAGCCGGCCCCACCATCGAGGTCGACCTCGATCGCCCCGAGGCCCGCCAGTGCCTTGCCGATCGCCCCTTTCGGCCAGCCCGTCCACCACACCACGTCATCGGTCGTCGCCGGACCGAACGCCTGCAGATAGCGATCGATCACCGCGGCCTGGGCCGACGCAACGCGAGTTCGCTTCCGCTTGGCGTTCGGTAGTCCGCCGTTCCCCTCGACGAGGGGTCGCCCCAACCACGATTCCGACTCGGCCCACTGGTACTGGCTCGCGATCCAGCTCCCGCGGGGTTCGGCTCTCATGATGAGACCTTCGAAGGCGAGCATCAGCAGGATCCGGGTGTGGGCGGTGATCGTGCCGGCGTAGACCTTTCCGGTGGCCACCTCGAAGCCAACGGCCCGATGGGGCAATGCCTCGCCGATGGTCTGGGTGTCGACGAGGCCGGCCTCGGTGACGAAGGCCAGAATCTCGGCGCAGGCCCCGTCGATCCACGCACCGGGATCGCCGACGCCGGCTTCCGCAAGCGAGTTCGTCCACCGCTTTCGCTCGGCCTGGGCAAGACGAGAGCCCGATGCGGTGACGATGTCCGCCGCCGTGTCGATGTCGGCCACCCACAGGGTCCGGCGCATTCCATGGACCCGGGCCAGTTGTCGGTCCCCGTAGAGCGCATCCGAGACCGATTCGACCGTGGCCGACGGCGATCGGGCCAGCACCGAGAGGTACACCGACACCGGGTCGCTCGAGTGCAGGGCAACGAGTGAACGGGTGACCGCCACGGCCGACGATTCGGCCGGTTCGACGGTCGGCCCCGAGGAGCCGAGGTGGTGGCGAACCACCGACCTGATGCGACGCTCGCTGTCGGGAATCGCCCGGCTCACCGGGAGCGGCCCGAGGAGGCGACCTTGGGAGCCCGTGCCCGATCCGATAGGGTCGGCACATGTCCAAGCGCCGACGCAAGAAGCGAATGAAGGCCCGTCGAAGCAAGGCGAACAAGGGCCGTAAGCCCACCGCCGGCCGCTAGGCCGCTCCCCTCCCGAACCATCAATCGCTGCCGGTCAACAGGTCCCGCACTCCGTCGGCCAGCCGCTCCATGCGTTCGGACGCCCGCTCCCGGGCCGCCGACACGTCGGCAGTGGCGTCCTCGATCACTTCGAGATAGGCCTTCATCTTCGGCTCGGTGCCGCTCGGTCGGATGACGACCCGGCTCCCGTCGGCCAGGTCGATGGCCACCCCCGCCGTCGGCGGAAGGTGCCGGCCCTCGGTCAGATGCTCCACGTCGACCACCTCGATGCCCCCGACGCCGCCCGGGGTCATGGTCGCGGCGCGCTGCTTCAGATCGGCCTGCTCGCGGTCCGTCATCCCGACGAACGAAACCGTCACCTGCGACGTGGCGTACAGTCCGAACTCCGCGGCCAGCTCGTCGAGACGGACCCGCAGGTTCTTCCCGGCCGCTTTCAGCCCGGCGGCGATCTCGGCCATGACGAGCGCGGCCGAGATGCCGTCCTTGTCCCGCACCCGATCGCCGATGCAGTAGCCGAGCGCCTCCTCGTAGCCCATCAGGTAGTCGGCGTCGGGTTGGTCGACCATCGGTCGGGCCACCCACTTGAACCCGGTGAGGGTGCGGACACTCTGCGCTCCGTAGGCCTCGGCGATCCGGTCGACGAAGCGGGATGACACGATCGACGACGCCACCAGGGGAGCCTTTGCGTCGCCCCGGTGGCGAAACACGTGATCGAGGAACAGGAACCCGACCTGATCGCCGGTCAGGCGGTTCCATGCGCCCCGGCCGTCGGGTACGGCCACCGCCAGACGATCGGCGTCGGGATCGTTGGCGATGATGAGGTCGGGCGCCGGATCGGCCGCGGCCGCCCGGGCATAGGCGAGGTCGAGTGCGCCCGGCTCCTCCGGGTTGGGGAAGTCGGCCGTGGGGAAGTCCGGATCCGGCTCGAACTGTTCCGGTACGACCTCCGGCGGCAGAAACCCCGCGGAGGCGAAGCACTCGATGAGGTGGGCCCCACCGACCCCGTGCATCGCCGTGTACAGCACTCTGACGTCGCGCTGGTCGGTGAGCAGGGCGCCAACGGCCGCCTCGACGTGGTTCCGTTGCGGTTCGTCGTCGAGCTGGGTGACCGAGCCGGAATCGAGCTCATCCCCCAGGAGTTCGGTGACGGTCGACGACCGCAACGGCTCGAGCCGGCGTTCCCGCTCGTCACCCTCGACACCGTCGACGTCCAGGTGCTGCAGCGCCGCCGTGGCCACTGCGGCGTGCTCGGTGGCCACCTGGTTGATGGCCGCCGCGATCTCGGCGTCGGCCGGCGCCACCAACTGGATGCCATCGGACAAATAGAGCTTGTAGCCGTTGTCGGCAGGCGGGTTGTGGCTGGCGGTGATCATGATGCCGGCAATGGCGTTGCGGTCGAGTACGGCGTGAGCGAGGACCGGGGTCGGGGTCGGGCCCACCAGCAGCTCGGCACCGAAGCCGGCCGCGGCCAGTTCGGCTGCCGCATCCTGGGCGAAGGTCTCCGAATAATGGCGGGCGTCGAAGCCGACGACGACGTTGCCGAATCCGACGTTCTGTTGCAGCCACCTGGCCAGACCGGCCGTGGTCTGGGCCACCACGACCCGATTCATTCGGGTCGGACCCGGACCGAGCGCCGCCCGCAGGCCCGCCGTGCCGAAGGAGATCCGACCGGCGAACAGACGCTCGACCGCTGCCGGCTGGTCGCGCAGCAACGACTCGAGCTCCGCCCTCGTCGCTGCGTCCCGGTCGACGGCGATCCATCGCCGCGCCGTGGTGAAGACGTCTGAACCAACGGTTGTTTCGCTCATGGTGGACTTCCGTTTTCTCGATGCCTGCTGAACGACCCGACGGCGGCCCGAATCGCATCGCCCAACCTACTCGTTCTCCGGTGCCGGTTGGGAGTCGACCGCCACGGCTACGATGGATCTCCTCATGCTCGACCACGTGTTCACCGACGCAATCGGAGCGCTCCGCGACGCGATGGAGTCGGCACTCCTCGAGCGGCAGGCTCTCGAGGAGCGTTTCCAGGCCGACATCCTGCTCGGCGACATCACCTGGGCCACCAGCTACGGTCTGCCCGGCGAGGGCTCCCCGCCCCGGGTTCAGGCCGACCTCACGCTCGAATGGCCCACCTGGGCTCAGACCGCCTACCGGACCTGGTATCTCGACGAGGAATTCACCGAAGGGCCGGTCATCGCCATCGAGGTCGTGTTCCGGCTCCAACGATTGAAGGACCTGCCCGACCCCTCGGTGGTCATGGCCGGTATGCCATCGATCGTCCCCCACATCGGCGACGAGGAGCTGTCCGGG
>JAOUGG010000556.1 GCA_029857855.1 Acidimicrobiia bacterium
AACAGGTAGCCGGCGTTCACGAACACCCCGTCTCCCCGCAGCAGGTACACGACCACGAGAACCGCGGCAATGCCGAGATACAGGTAGCCGGGGATTCGGCGGCGGTTGTTGTTGGGGAAGATGTACTCGTCGTGGTCGACGAGATCGGGCTGGAGATCAGCGGGAAGCTCGTCGACCGCCTGGACCCCGCCGTCGGGAACGGTTTCGGGGGCGATCTCGGATTCGGATTCAGCGTTGGAGTCGTCGCCGGTCATCACCATCACGCTACCCGCTCGAACCGTTGCCGGGCGCCGTCTCGATGCTCTGCCCGCCGGGCCACACGGCCCGAAGTCGATCCCACGAGTCGCGCAGTGTCATCGGCAGGATCCGGGCATCGGCGATCGAGGTCATGAAGTTGGTGTCGGACGACCAGCGGGGCACCACGTGGACGTGCAGGTGGTCGGGCTGGGAACCGCCGCCGGCGTCGCCCTGGTTGATGCCGACGTTGATGCCCTGGGGCGAGAACGCGTCGACCACAGCCTGGGTGGCGGTCCGGACCAGGCGCCAGAGATCGTCGTAGGCGTCGGGGGACAGGTCGAGCATCGACGGCTCGGCCGTGCGGGGCAGCACCATCAGATGCCCGGGTGTGTAGGGGTAGACGTTGAGGAGCACGAAGCTCAGCTCGGTGCGATGCACCACGTAGGTGATCTCATCGGCCAGCCCCGACTGCTCGATCGTCTCGAACAACGATTTGCCGGCCTCGGGTTGCAGGTGGGCGTGAGGGAGACCGTCGGCTCCAAGTTCCGGCGGGTGGGCCAGTCGCCACCCGGAGAAGAGATAGTCCATCAACGGGGAGCTAAGCGTGCTCGCCCATCTCGGCGGCCAGGCGCTCGATGAACGCATCGAGGGGAACGTCGCGCTCCACCTCGCCGCCTCGGGGGTTGTCGCCCACCGTCTTGGCCGCGGCGTCATCGGATCCCACCACCAGCACGTGGGGGATCTTCTGCGTCTTGGCGTTGCGGATGCGCTTGCCCAGCGGGTCACCGGCTCCGGTCGTCTCGACCCGGTAGCCGACGGCCTCCAGCGCCCGCACGACCTCGGCCGCGTAGTCCTCGTGCTCCTCGGCTACCGGCAGCACCTCGATCTGCACCGGCGCCAGCCACAACGGCAGGTTGCCGGCGTAGTGCTCGAGGAGAACCCCGAAGAACCGCTCGATCGAACCCATGAGCGCCCGGTGGATCATGACCGGCTGCTTCCGCTCTCCACTGGCCGCCACGTATTCGAGACCGAACCGCTCCGGGAGCTGGAAGTCGGCCTGAATCGTCGACAGCTGCCACGAACGACCGATGGCGTCGCGGACGTCGACGTCGATCTTCGGCCCGTAGAAGGCGCCGCCGCCCTCGTCGACCGTGTAGGCGAGACCGGAGCTGTCGAGCGCGGCCCGTAGGCTCTCCGTGGCGTGTTCCCAGATCTCGTCGGAGCCGACCGACTTCTCCGGCGGCTTTGTCGACAGCTTGGCCTGGAAATCAGTGAAGCCGAACGCCCGTATCACGTCGAGCACGAAGTCGAGCAGGTTGCACAGCTCGTCGGCCAGGCCCTCCTCGGAGACGAAGACGTGGGCGTCGTCCTGCGTGAAGCCGCGGATACGCATGAGACCGTGCAACGTGCCCGCCCGCTCGTAGCGGTAGACCGTGCCCAGCTCGTAGAGCCGCATCGGGAGTTCCCGGTACGACCGCTGCCGCGACCGGTAGACCAGCACGTGCATCGGACAGTTCATCGGCTTCGGGTAGTACTCGCCGTTGTCCATCTCCATGGGCGGGTACATGCCGTCCGCGTAGAAGTCGAGGTGACCGGACTGCTCGAACAGCCGGCCGTTGGCCAGGTGCGGCGTGTAGGCGAACTCGTAGTCGGCTTCGAGGTGGCGCTGCCGGGAGTAGTCCTCCATCAGCTTGCGCACGATCGAGCCCCTGGGATGCCAGATGGCGAGCCCGCCACCCAGCTCGGACGGGAACGACAGCAGATCGAGATCGTTGGCCAGCTTGCGGTGATCCCGCTTGGCCGCCTCCTCCAGACGGTGAAGGTGTTCGGCCAGCTGCTTCTTCGACGCCCATGCCGTGCCGTAGATGCGCTGCAGCATCGGCTGGTGCTCGTCACCCCGCCAATATGCGCCGGCCACGCTCATCAGCTTGAAGTGGCCGAGACGGCCCGTCGAGGGCACGTGTGGACCGACGCACATGTCGACAAACGCGTCGCTGTTGCGATAGAAGCTGATCACGTCACCCGAGGCCTCGTTGGCCAGCTCGTCGTCGAGTCGTTCGTCGTCGCTGCGGGCCGTGACCCGTTCGATGATGTCGCGTTTGTACTGATGGTCGGCCATCAGCTCGAGCGCCTCGGCCGCCGGCAGCTCGGAACGCACGAAGGGCTGGTCGGCGGCAACGATCTGGCGCATCTTGTCCTCGATTCGGGCCAGATCCTCCTCGTTGAACGTCTGCGGCCTGCCGTCCGGCCCCGGGGGCAGCTCGAAGTCGTAGTAGAAGCCGTTCTCGATGGGCGGACCGATGGCGAACGTGGCGCCGGGCCACAGTTCGAGCACCGCCTGGGCCAGCACGTGGGCCGTGGAGTGGCGCAGGATGTGCAGACCACGCTCGGAGTCGGGCACGACGACCTCGACCGCCTGGCCGTCGGCCAGTGGTGCATCGAGATCGACCTCGGCCCCGTCGACCACCCCCGCGATGGCGTCCTTGCCCAAACGGGATCCGATGTCGGTGGCCAGGTCACCGACGGTGGCGCCGTCGGGCAGACGACGTTCAGATCCATCGGGCAGGGCTACCGAAATCTCGCTCATGGGGCAAAGTTTAGGCCCGTAGGCGCGGGACCGTCGGCGAATTGACCCGCTATGTTCCGGCGGTGCTGTTGCCGGCGGCGGCCTGAACCGGCCGGCGGTCGCCCACACCGCTCTAGGAGGCGAGGACCTCGGCCAGCGGGCGAAGCGGTCGCGACTCCAGCGCCTCCGATGCCGGCACCGCCTCACTGACCGGCTGCTCGGTCGGGGTCGGTGAGGGCGGCGGTGCACCGTTGCCGCCCATCCGGGCCTCGGCGCCGACCAACTCGAGGTCGGCCCGATCCCCGGCCGTCTCGACCGGTTGCTTCTCGGCCTTCGGCTCGTCCTTCGACCCGGCGTAGGTGTGTTCGTACTCGAGGCCGGTGAGGCGCTGGATCTCGAACATCAGCTCGTCGGTCAGCTCGCGGTACATGTTCCGGTCGCCGATCCGGTTGCGATAGCGGTCGACCGAGATGGGTTCACCGAATCGGATCGCCACCTTTCGCCTCAACTTGGGGAGGAACGTGTCCGGCGGCTGG
>JAOUGG010000558.1 GCA_029857855.1 Acidimicrobiia bacterium
TCTCCGTCGATGAGGCGCTCGAAGATCGCCACATTGTCGGCCGGTGAGCCACCGGCGACCTGCGAGAGTTCGACACGGTCAACGCCGACATCTTCCAGGTCAACGGTCAGTCGCTCGATGCCGGCCGGTGAGACGTCGAAGATGATCGACGGGCCGGAGGTCGACACCTCGTCGAGGCCGCCGGCACCGGTGACGACCCAGGCCCGATGGGAACCCAGCTGGGCCAGCACGGCGGCGACGGCCGCCGCCTTCTCCTCGGTGGCGACCCCGACGAGCTGTCGCTTGATCCGGCCCGGGTGGGCGAGCGGACCGAGGGTATTGAACACGGTAGGGACACCGAGCTCGGCCCGAACCGGTCCGGCGAACCGCATCGCCGGATGGAAACTACGGGCGAACGCGAAGCCGACCCCGATCTCCGCCACGCAGCGTTCGAGGTCGGCCGGTGCGATTGTGATGTCGATGCCCAGCGCCTCGAGGAAGTCGAACGAACCGGATGTCGACGATGCCCGACGGTTGCCGTGCTTGCAGACGACGGCTCCGGCCGCCCCGGCCACGATGCAGGCCATCGTCGAAGCGTTGACGGCATGGGTGCGACGGTGGGGGGAACCCCCCGTGCCCACGATGTCGAGGGCGTCCTCCGGGATCGACAGCGGCTCGGACGCCGCCAGCATCGACTCGACGAAGCCCGCCATCTCGCCGGTCGACTCGCCTTTGACGGCGAGTCCCATCAGGAGAGCGCCGATCTGGGCCGCAGTGGCGTCACCCCGAAGGATCTCACTCATCACGGCGTGGGCCTGATCGCGGTCGAGGTCGGACCCGGAGCCGATCCGACCAAGAATGGCCGGCCATCCGCCGGCCTCGTCGAACGCCGATGATCCTGTCATGCCGATACCTCACTCATCCCGAACTCTTCCCGACACCTCGCTCATGCCTGAGGCTTCAACCCTAGGATTTCAGGCCGCGTTCCACTCGCCGGTCCCCCGGTTTGCGATACCGTTGTGCTAGTCGGGTGAGCCCATCGGGTGACCGCGGCCGGCGGCACTGCTTTGGCGGTGTCCGGCGGCTGAGGAAGGTCGGGGCTCCACAGGACAGGATGCTGGCTAACGGCCAGTCGGGGTGACCCGCAGGAAAGTGCCACAGAAAACAGACCGCCGGCCCCCGGGCCGGTAAGGGTGAAACGGTGCGGTAAGAGCGCACCAGCGGTCGGGGTGACCCGATCGGCTCGGTAAACCCCATCCGGAGCAAGGTCAGACGAGGTGTCGGGCGGTCCGTCCGGCGCCGGCAACGGTGCCGCACCTCGGGTGGACCGCAGAGATGGATGGTCACCGAACGGAGGCCGGCAACGGCCCCGGGAACAGAACCCCGCCTACAGATGGACTCACCCGACAAGTCTCACCAACGGCGATCCGGGTGCTCAGCCGCTCGGATCGCCAGGCGGTGTCGCGGAACCAGTGAGGCGAGGAGAACGAGAAAGGCCACACCCGAAGCGGACTGAATCAGACTGATGATCAGCTGGCCGATGGCCTCGTCAACGAAATCGTCGATTGTCGCCGTTCCGTCCCACGGCGCCGTCGGAGCGGAAAATGAAATGGTGTTCGACACGAGGAACAGACCCCACCACACCCTCGACACGACGGGAAGCGGCCGACGATCACGGTCGAAATCGCCGGATCGGCTGGTTTCCCAGATCTGGCGGACCACCTGGAACGGACGAACCAGACTGAGGAACGGGACGATCCACCCGGTGATGGCCCAGTGACTCTTGTAGGTCGATGAGCCGGGGTTGAGGGCGGCGCCATTGTCCATCATCCTCTTGAACAGGATCATGACACAGATGCCGGCCGAGATGACCAGGAGAAGATCGAGGAGAATCAGCAGTCCGGTCATGTCATAGACTCGGGCACCGGTGACCGGCAGGCCGCCGAACAGCGGACTCCGATCGAGCACCCGGATGAGGTACGCCTCCAACGCGGCGATGACGAGGCTGATGCCGATCGATCCGATGATCAGGTATCGGACCGCGGCGGCGAGCCCATCGATGGAGGCGAAGTCGCGAACGAACGGTGACGGTGGTGGAGTTGGGGGCCGGTCGAGCCGGAACGGTGCCGGATGTTCGAGGGGTGGCGCCGCCGGACGCCCCGGAGGTGGCAGACGATCGGGCTGCGAGAGCATGCTTGGAGATCGACCCGATGGGCGATCGCCTTGAGTTCGCAACCGATCAGAGCAGCCGGTCAGAGCAAATGATCAGAGCAACCGATCAGAGACGGTTGTCGGGCTCAGCTCGGCAGCTCGGTCAGGTGGGTCGTGTCGTTGAAGAGGTGGAGGGAGGGCCCGGCCGTGCCCGATCCGATGCGGGTGATCGAGGCCTGGGCCACGAAGCAGCGCCAGGAGATCGCGATCGACACACCAAGTGCCCACGCCAACGCCGCCTTGATAGGCGAAACGTGGGTCACCACGGCAACCTCGTCGACCACCGCCCGGGGCCACAGCTCATCGAGACACCGGGCCACCCGCTCCCCCAGCTCCTCCAGTGTCTCGCCGCCTGGCGGCCGGAATCCGGTGTCGGCCTGCCAGTCCCGCCACAGCGTGTTGGGCACCTCCCGCAGTGGCGTGAGGTCGAGGTCGCCGTAGTCGATCTCGAGCAGCCGGTCGTCGACCACGATGTCGTCGACCTGACCGTGTTCGGCGATCAGCTCAGCGGTCTCCCGGCAGCGGGACAGAGGGCTGGTGACCACAATCGAACAGGCGGGCAACGCCCGACCGATGGCGGTGGCCTGGCGTCGCCCGACGTCATCGAGCGCCGGGTCGGCCCGCCCGAGAAGCAAACCCGAGGCGTTGGCCTCGGTCCGGCCGTGTCGAACCACGTGCAGGGTCATGCCAGCACCGCCCGGTTGAGGTGCCCGGAACGGGCCAGCAGGCGGCGATTGCCGGGATCGTCGAGCCCGTATCGACGGTAGGCGAAAGCGGCGGCGGCGATCCCCAGCAGCTCCAGCACCAATCGCACCGTGACCCCTCGGGCCTCGGGGAGTGGCTCGTCGGCCAGCGATGTCCCGAAGAACGGCCACCAGAACAGCGAGGCCCGGTCCCACGAGCCGTCGAGCACCAGGTGGAGGAACATGCCGATCGGGATGCCGAGCAGGCGGCGGCGGACCAGGCGACGCCCAACGGTCGCCGCCATGACCGCCGCCATCACCACAACCGGCGCGGCGAGCGCGTGCAGCGCGGTCGGCCGGCCGATCACCACGTCGAGCAAGGGCACGAGCGAACCGATCGCCACAAGCCGGTAGTCGACCAGCGGGCTCCGGAACACCTCGGCCACGATGACCACGGAGAGG
>JAOUGG010000557.1 GCA_029857855.1 Acidimicrobiia bacterium
GACGTGGTACACGGAGTACGGCAAGCGGATCGTCGACATCGCCCTGGCGGGCATCAGCCTGATCATCCTCATCCCGGTCCTGGTTGCACTGGCCCTGATGGTCCGGGTGAACCTCGGCTCCGGCGGGGTCATCTACCGGCAGAAGCGTGTCGGCCGCGATGGGCAACCTTTCGACATCTACAAGTTCCGGTCGATGCTGCCCGACCGTCGGCTCCAGTCGCAACCGTTCGTCGGCACGGATCGCCGGAAGATCCACAAGTGCGACAGCGACCCCCGCCACACGCCGTTCGGCCGCTTCATCCGGGCTCACAGCCTCGACGAGCTTCCCCAGCTGCTCAACGTACTCAAGGGTGATATGAGCCTCGTCGGCCCCCGCCCCGAACTCGTTGCCGTGGCCTCCCGCACCGGGCTCGCGGCCCACCCCCGCCATCAGGAGCGTCCCGGGATCACCGGCATGTTCCAGGTGTCGCCCTTCCGGTCGACCAACAGAATCGCAGCGGGCCTGCATCTCGACGTTGCCTACGTGGCCGACGTGCGGTTCACTCGGGACCTGGCCATCATGCTCAAAACCATCGGGGTCCTTCTCGGCCGTCGGCCTTGAACAAGCCTGCGGCTCGACGGGTTCTCTTCGTCTGCACTGCGAACATCTGCCGGAGTCCGACCGCCGAGTACCTGGCCCGGGACCGCTTCGGCGAGGACTATTGGCGGTTTCGCTCGGCCGGCTTCCTGCCGTCCGGTCGAGCGCCCAGTGACACCCTGATACGGGCGCTCGCCGAGGTCGATCTCGACGTTCGTCGGCACCGCAGCTACCAACTCGATCGGCCTAGCATCGCGACCGCCGATCTCGTGCTGACCATGGAGGGTTCCCACGTCCGGCAGGCGACTGAGATCGATGCCTCCGCATACGGGAAGATGATGCCGCTGCGGGAAGCGGCGGCGGTGCTCGACGAGTGGGACGACTCCGTCGCCACCATCGAGGAGTTGCTGGTGGAGGTGGCCCGCGAACGCGATCCCGCGTCCTATCTGGGCGACGAATGGGATGTCGACGACCCGTACGGGAGAAGTCTGCGAATCTACCGAAAGACGGTCGCCGAGATCGGTGATCTCGTCGAGGCTGTTCTCGGCCGGTTGCGCTGACCGAGGTCCTCGGTAGGTGTCGGGGTCTTCAACGGCGGCGACGCCGCCAGGTGACCGTGGCGTTCAGGTGGTAGTTTCCGATGAGCGCCATCGTGATTCCCACCCCGAAGGGCATCGAGAAGTCGGCCGTCCAGAGGTCGGTCAGTCCGAGGGGAGCAGCCGCGCTGTCGTCACGGAGCAGGGCGGTGGCACCGGCGTGGACCAACAGACCGTACAGGCTGACCAGGTGGAACATCAGGAGGCCGCGGATCTGGCGGAAACCCCGATGTCGGCGTGTGGTGAAGGTGAAGACGTTGTTGAGCAGGTAGTTGGTCACGACGCTCAGTTCGACGGCCACCAACACCGCCCAGTGGGCCGGGATCAGTGCCGACGGAAGTCCACCGATCAACGTCTGTTCGGTGAGAACCCGAACGGCGAGGCCGGTGAATCCGACGAGACAGTAGGCCGTGAACGTGGCCGAGATGAACCGGCCGATCGACAGCTCGATCAACGCCAGCAGGTACGCCACCACGACCGAACCGGTCAGCTTGGTGTTGCCGTGCACCCGGCTTCCGAACCGGTAGCCGACCTCGGCCACCTCCGGGCGCCGTCCCCGGGCCAGGAACTCGAGCAGGATCTTGAACCCGCGGGGATTGACCTGGTGGACAACCTCTTCATAGCGATGACGGCGGAGTGCGAAGAAGCCGCTCATCGGATCGGTGACGGGAGCCCGCAGCAGGACGTGGGCCATCCGCGCCCCCACCCACGAGATCAATCGCCGACGGTAACCGAACTCGCCGTAGCTGCCGCCATCCGCGGCCCGTGAGGCGACGGCGATATCCGCGCCGTCGTCCAGCACCTTGGAGATCAGCGCCGGGATGGCCTCGGGGTCATGTTGCAGGTCGCCGTCCATGACCACGAACACCGACCCCTGGGCGACGTTCATCCCCGTCAGCACTGCGGCCGAGAGGCCTTTGTCCGTGGTTCGGCGGACCACCGAGAAACGGGGCTCGTCGGCCACGAGTTCGTCCGTGATCTTCCAGGTGAGATCCGGTGAGTCGTCATCGACGATGATCACCTCGTAGTCGAAGTCCTCCAGCGCCGCCCGGAGCCTCGGTACGAGCAGCGGTATGTTTCCCGCCTCGTTGTAGGTCGGGACGATAACCGACACAGTGGGGTCCAGACGACGTCGCCGGTCGTAGCGGGCCGGCCGGCCGGTCGGCGTGGCCTGTTCGATGTCGTCGACGATCGACGCGGTCGGGACGTCGGGGGCGGTTTCAGCCGATGATCGGTCGGTGATCGGGAGCGGGTCGGTCGTCACCGGCCGTCACCCGACCCGTGGCGTCGGACTGCTGTTCACCTGAAGCCAATCGGTCCGGATCGGCGGAACTTGAACCGGGCGGGGTCACAACCGATCCCCGAGGATCAATCGAGGTTCACGGGCGACGAGCGGTAAGCAACTGGGCAATGCCGCCCGAGAGCTGACGGCGGCACACATCGACCAAACCCGCTGCTTCCAGCTTGGCCAGCATGACGGTCGGCTCCGGCAGGTATGACACGGAGCGGGGGAGGTAGGCGTAGGCGTCCCGATCGGAGAGAAGCCCGCCGATCACCGGAACCACCTTGTTGAAATAGAAGCCGTGCCCTCGTCGGAGAACGGCGTTGTCGGGCTGTGAGACGTCGAGCAGGGCGACCGTGCCACCGGGTCGGAGGACCCGGTGGAGTTCGGCGAAGAACGGGTCGAGGCCGACGAGGTTACGGAGAGCGAAACCGCAGATGGCACCGTCGACCGAACCGGCGGCCACCGGAAGCGCCAGGAGATCGCCCTGCACCCGAGGCTCGGACGTCCTGGCGGCCGCCAGCATGCCGTAGGACAGGTCGACGGCGATCGGGTTGTGACCGGCCCGGGCAAGCTCGACGCTGAAGTCGCCGGTTCCCGCAGCCAGGTCGAGCACGACCGAACCGGGGGCGAGCCCGAGCGATTTCTGGGTCGCCTTGCGCCAGCCGACGTCCATCCGAAAGGTCATGATCCGGTTGACGAGGTCGTAGCGGGGCGCGATCGCGTCGAACATCTCACGGACCGCGGTCCGTTTCTCGTCGCCCTGGGGAAGCTCGGTGCTCTCGGTGTCCATTGCGCTCCACTGTAGGGGCCGACGGCCGGCGTTCAGGCTCCAGGCGCCTGCGGTTGGGTTAGTCAGCCGCGCACTGCGACAGTTCCG
>JAOUGG010000023.1 GCA_029857855.1 Acidimicrobiia bacterium
AGGCGATCGAGACGACCGTCGATGTCGGCCGACAGCTCGGCGATCCGTGATCGAACGTGGTCGATGCCCGGCTCGCGCCAGCTGTCCTTGCGCCCGACCCGGCCGGGTAGTTTGAGCGACAGCAGGCCGCGGAGCTGCACCAGCGGTTCGGCCCGCAGGAGCGACCGGGCCTCGCCGACGACGCCGAGGATCGCAGCGCACATCTTGTCGTCGTCGCTGATGCACAGCGGCGTGAAGTCCGCGAGCTCGACGACCCGGGCCAGCATCTCCGAGGTGTCGAGGTCCGACAGCGGCTCCAGGCGGGCCTCGACCAGCTCGTCGAACGATTCGAGCAGATCCCAGTTGTCGTCGAAGCTCCGCGCCACGGTCGAGAACGAGTCGAGCTTGATACTCAGCGCGGCGGCCCGTTCCTGCAGTTCGAGCAGCCCGAGATCGTCACCGACGTGGCCGACGAACAGCCGCCAATCCCGCTCGAACTCGAGTGCGCTGGTGATCTCGTCGACGACCCCGAACCCCGGCGGAAGACCGGCCTCGATGGCGTGGTCGCTCAGGATACGCAGGGCGAACCCGTGCAGGGTGGTGAACGCAGCCGACTCGACCTCGCCGGCCGACCGGAGACCCCCGGCGATCATGGCGTCTCGAACCCGGGTCCGCAGCTCCCGGGCCGCCGCCTCGGTGAAGGTGATGGCGGCGATCTTCTCGACTGGAACCCGACCTTGCTCGACCATGTTCACGATGCGATCGACCAGCGACGACGTCTTGCCGCTGCCGGCACCGGCCTCGACGAACAGCGTGCGTTCCAGTTCGCCGGTGATGACGTCGCGGGCCGCCTGGTCGGGCAGCACCGGGGCCTGCTCCGCGGTTCGGGCGCTCACCGATCGGTCCCGTCGTTGATGACCACTTCCACCGGCTTCAGCGCCGGGTCGTCCTGAATCGACTCCCATTCGCTTTGTCGGTCGGTCGGACAGATGTGGTCGAAGTCGCAGTACACGCAGTTGTCGAACGTGACCCGGGGCCAGCTGGTGGCGCTGCCGGGCACCGCCGGGAACAGACCTTCGGTGATCCCGTCCAGGGCGGCGCCGACCTTCTCCTCCAGATCGTCCTCCAGATCGCCGTCGAGCGAAACGGGGAGGACGTCGTCCTTGCGGGTGAGCCAGTACAGGCCGGTTCGCGGTCCGGTGCGGTCGAGTGCATCGGCGACCGCCTGGGCGTAGAGGGGCAGCTGCAGGCGGCGGCCGCCGTCGAGCGGGTCCTCGTCGAGCCCCTTGAACTGGCTGCCCGATCCACCCTTGTAGTCGATGACCATGATCCCGCCGTCGTCGGTGAGGTCGACCCGGTCGACCGACCCCCTCAACCGCAGCGCCCGACCGGCCAGGACACCCTCGAGCGCCGGGCTGTCGTCGAACCCGAACTTGAACTCCGCGGCCCAAGGGGTCGACCGGCGCTCGGCCCGCAGCTCGTCGTCGGTGTCGAGGAAGGCGACCATCTCGGTGATGAGCTCCTCCCGGAGCAGCCGGGTCCGAACCTCGCCACCGGTGATCCCTCGACCCTGATCGATCTTGATCTCCTCGTCGCAGATCTCGAAGAGCCTGGCCCGCTGCACGGCCGACCAGCGCTCGTCGGGGCCGGGAACGGTGCCTGCTTCGAGCGCCTCGGACACGAACCGCTCGAGGACCCGATGCACGAGATGACCCCGTTCCCTGGCCGTGATCTCGGCGATACGTTCCGGCCGCTCGTCCTCCTGCAGGCGTAGGACCCTCTGGAACAGGTACTTGCGCGGACACTGGGCGTAGGTCTCCAGCGCCGTCGGGGAGAAGACCCGGTCGACGGGATCGATCATCGAGCGGTCGACCCGGCCGGTGTAGGCCGTCAGCTCGGTGCGTCGACGGTCGAGGTGGCGCCGCAGTCCGGCGGCGAGCACCGCATCGCGCCGGGCCAGGACGTGGGTGTGGACGGGGTCGCCACCCTCGACGTGGGCCAGCAGGGCCCGCAGCGCAAAGTCGTCCTCCGACATCGGCCGCCCGTGGTCGAGCAGACCCTGATGGTGGGACGCGATCACCTGGGCCTCGTCGACCAGGCCCCGGAGCCGTTCGGGCCAGGCCCGGGAGCGATTGCTCCGCAGGTCACCCCGGGCGACGAAGAACGTGGTGACGTCGGCGGACGAGGCGGCCACCAGTGCCGCCTTGTGGACGTCGATCTCGGTGATCTGGTTCTTCTCGAGTATCAGACCGCCGGCCTGAGCCTTGAGCTGGTCGGGCAGGAGCGAGTCTTCCCGGGGAATCCGGGGGAAGCGGCCTTCGACCACCCCGACGACGGCGATCCGCCGAAACGGCAGCCCGGCCGCCCGGTCGAGCGGGCCGACGAAGACCCCCTGGCCGTCGTCGTGGCCCGGGACCCGCCATCCGTTGAGGCCGGACAGGACAGTGGCTTCGAAGGTGTCGAGGCGGGGAGGACCGCCGAACTCGTCGAGCGCGGCGATGTGCTGCAACAACGTGTCGACCATGGCGACGGCCCGCTGCTCGCCGGCCGGCCAGTCGGCGGGAGCAGCACCGCCCATCTTCACTCCGAGTAGGTAGCGGTCGAGCAGGCCCGATGCCCACTGCGACCAGGCCCGCCAGGTCGGTGGCGGCGGCCGGAGCGCCGAACGGAGCCCGTCGACGAAGTCCGCCAGCTCGGCCACCGCGGACCGGTCGTCGCGGCGGCCCCGACCATCCGGACCCTGGCCGGAAGCGGGGGCCTCCCCGATTTCGAGTGAATGCCCGAGCTCGGCCAGCCGGCTCGTCCAATGATCGCCGTCGATCACGCCGGCCTGGCGCGATAGCCGATCCCAACGCAGCGCCGGCGCCTCGGTCCCGTCGCCCCGATCGATCGGAGCGGCATTCAGCAGACCGATGACCGACTGGCGGTCGGCGTCATGGGTGGCGAGAGCCAGCATCCGGCGCAGCGTGCGGCCGACGAGGGTCAGGGCCAGCGATCGATGCCCCGGTCCTCGCTGAGCGATGCCGGCCGCGGCGAGCTGCTCGCCGATCAGGCTGGCGTACGGATCGGGCTGGGTATACAGAATCGCCATGTCGGCGAGCTCGACCCCGGCCGCCGCGTGACCCGACAGCTGACGGAGCGCGGCCCGAACCTCCTCGTCCGGGGCTGCCACCTCGACCAGAGCGGCGGGGCGGGGGCGGTCGGGCCTCGATGCGCCGGGCCCGACCGGGCGGCCGTCGGTCTCGAAACCGGACTCGATGGGGACGCCCCAGGCCTCCAGCCGCCGCAGGTAGGCGTCGTCGATCGTTCGGTGGCCGGTGAGCGAAATGACGATGGAGGCGTCGGTTCGACGGGCGATCGCCTGGATCAACCGGGCCTCGTAGGTCCGCTCGGGGTCGGGGTCGACGAGAACGAGCGGACCGACGGCAAGCTCGGGGGCCAGCGCCAGCTCCTGCAAAGCCAGCTCGATGACACGATCCTCGGTGAAGGCCCGGCCCATGGCCTCCGACGCCTCCCGGGCGACGCGGAAGGCGTCGGCCGACAGGCCCTCGGCCCGGGACTCGAGACGTTGCCGCGCCTCCGGCGGGAGTCCGGTGATCTCCTGGAAGAAGGCGACCAGACGGTCCTCGGTGGTTCGATGGTCGGCCACCGAACCGAACACGCCAGGCTTGCGCCGGAGCGTCTCCCGGATCGAGGCCAGCAGCTCGATCCGACCGGCCACATGGCCCTCCGCGGCGACCAGTGCCGGCTCGATCAGGGTGGCGGCCAGCCGGTTGATCGTGGTGAACTCGACACCGGCCAGACCAGGCCCGCGGTTGGCCCCGCCGCGTCGAAGCAGTGCTCGCCGAAAGCCGTTCGCCGCCACCGAATCGCTGCCGATGACGACCGCCGGAGCCAGCCGATCGCCGCCGCGCACCGCATCGAGATGACGGGCCAGTGCGTCGATCGACGCCCGGCCGGCGGGTGCGGCAACGAGTGGGGCCATGGCCTCCTCAAGCCTAGGTGCGTCGGCGTTTGGGGCGTTGCGTTTCGTCGAAGATCCCGGCGGCCTTCGGTCAGGTCCAGAGATGCTCGACGACGTCGAGCCAGAGACCGACCGTCATCCGCAACGATTCGACATCGATCCGTTCGTTGTGGCCGTGGAACCGACGGGAGAACTCACCGGCATCGACCGCCGGGCTCAGCAGACCTGCGCCGTAGGCGACGGCGCCCTTGGTGCGGAAGAACCGGGAGTCGGTACCGCCGGTGATCAGGCTCGGCACCAGTGTGGCGTCGGGGTAGGCCTTCGTGGCCGACTTCACCAGGGCGTCCCACAACGGCGTCTCGATCGGTGACTTGGTCGACGGGAAATACTGGATCGGCTCGACGTCGACCTGGTCGTACAGGTCACCCAGGGCGACTCGTAGATGATCGTCGACGTCGGCCGCCGTCTCGCCGGGAAGGGTTCTGATATCGACCTCAACGACCACCTCATCGGGAATGACGTTGGTCTTGACCCCGCCGTGGATCACATTGGGGCTGAAGGTCGTGTGGGTGCAGGCGTGGATGTTGCGGGCCAGGTCCGGCGGCATGGCGTCGAGCGCGTCGGCCAGATAGGCGGGATCGAGCAGTGCCGCCTCCTGCTCCGGCGGCAGGGCCATGGCACGGACCCTCGCCGCCCACAGCTCGTCGAGTTGTGGGGTGGCTTGATACCGGGCGATTCGTCCCACAACCTCGGCCGCCTTCACGAGCGCGTTGTCGGTGCCGTAGGGGGCGGACCCGTGGCCTGGAGAACCGCCCACGGTCAGCCGTCGCCAACCGATGCCTTTCTCGGCCACCGCCATCAGCAGGTTCATCCCCCCGTTCGACGGAGCGGGAATGCCGCCCCATTCGGTGAGGACGTAGTCGCACGCCAGGGCGTCCCATTCGGTGTCGATCAGCTCCCGGGCACCGTGGGTTCCACCCGCCTCCTCGTCGGCCACCGCGAAGTACACGATGTCGCCCGGGTACCGCTTGCCGGATGTGATCAGATGGCGGAAGGCGACGGCCATCGACGACGTGAGGTTGAGCATGTCGACCGCTCCCCGACCCCAGACCTCGCCGTCGATCAGTTCGCCGCCGAAGGGATCGTGCAACCAGCCGTCGGTCGAGACGGGCACGACGTCGGTGTGCCCCATCAGGCACAGCGCCGGGGCCGCCGGATCGGTTCCCTGGTAGCGGGCCACGAGCGATGTCCGACCGGGCAGGGTCTCGAACAGCTGCAGGTCGACCCCGGACGACTCCAGTTCGTCCCGCAACAGTCGGGCCGACGACTCCTCCCGACCCGACTCAGGGGTTCCATCGTTGACGCACTGATTGCGGATCAGCGCCTGCAACATCTCGACGGACTCATTGGTCAGCCGGTCCAGGACGTCTCGTGCCATGGCGATGCAGCCTACTGTCAACGGCCTCGAGACAAGCGAACGGCCGGACCCGAGGGCCCGGCCGTTCACCGAGGAGATCTGTTGGCTTCGTCTAGCGGTTCGAGAGAGCCTCGATCAACTGGGGCATCACCTTGTGCACATCACCGACGATACCGAGATCGGCGATCCCGAAGATCGGGGCCTCGGGATCCTTGTTGATGGCGATGATGTTCTTCGAGCCCTTCATGCCGACAAGGTGCTGGGTGGCACCGGAGATGCCTGCGGCGATGTAGAGATCGGGTTTCACCACCTTGCCCGTCTGGCCGACCTGGTACGAGTACGGCACCCAGCCGGCATCGACAATGGCCCGGGAGGCCCCGGCCGCACCCTTCAGCAGCTTGGCCAGCTTCTCGACCATCTCGTAGTTGTCGGCGTCGCCCATGCCCCGTCCGCCCGACACGACCACGGCCGCCTCGTCGAGCTTCGGACCGCTGGACTCCTCGAGGTGGCGCTCGACCACGGTGGCGCCACCGGAGCTCCCGGGATCGGGCACGTCGAGGTCCTCGACGTCGGCAGCCGCGCCGTCGGACGGTTCCGCGGCGACCGACTTGGGCCGCACCAGTGCGATGTAGGGGCCCTCGCCGGTGAACTTCGTCTTGACGTCGGTGGTGCCACCGAAGATCGGCTCGGTGCCGACCAGGGTGTCACCGTCGACCTCGAGGGCGACGACGTTCGTGATCACCGGCCGATCGAGGCCGACCGACAGCCGGGCGGCCACGTCGCGGCCGTCATACGAGGTACCGAGCAGGATGGCGTCGGGCCCGTCGCCCGCCTCGACCGCGGCGGCGACAGCGGCCGATACCGGCACCCCGACGAGGGCGCCGTCGAGATCACCGGTCTGGTGGATGGTCTCGCAGCCGTAGGAGCCGAGCACCTCGGCGATGTCGTCGCCGTCGTCGCCGGCGTACACGCATTCCACGGTGTCAGCCAGCTCACGGGCCATCGTCAGGATCTCCAGCGTTGTCGAGGCGACCTCGCCGTCGAGCGCTTCGGCGTACACCCAGATCTTGGACAGTGTCATGGTTGTCTCCTACTCCGCTCTCAAATGACCTTCATCTGTTCGAGGAAGGCGACGATGCGCTGGTACGCCTCACCGTCGTCCTCGATCACCTCGCCGGCCTCCCGCTGGGGGGCGGCCGTGATATCGACGATCTCCTGGCCGGCTCCAGCCCAGCCGACCTGATCGGCCCCGAAGCCGAGATCGGCGGCCGTCTTCTCGTCGACCGGCTTCGACTTGGCCGCCATGATGCCCTTGAAGGACGGGTAGCGGGGCTCGACGACGCCGGCCGTGACGCTGATCACACACGGCATCGGACACTCGACGTCGTCGTGGCCGGTGTCGGTCTGACGCTCCACCTTCAGGGTGTCGCCGTCGACGCTGATGGACTTGGCGGCGGTCACCGACGGAAGTCCGAGCACGGCCGCGATCTGCTCGGGCACGGTGCCGGTGTAGCCGTCCGAGCTCTCGGAACCGGCGATGACCAGGTCGGGCTCGGAGTCCTTGATCGCCGCGGCGAGCACTTTCGCCGTGGTGAGGCTGTCGGAGCCGAGTAGCGCCGGATCGGACACGAGAACGGCGGAGGCCGCCCCCATGGCCAGGGCGGTCGAAAGGCCCGACCGCTCGTTGTTGGGAGCCATCGAAACCAGCCTGACCTCGCCCTCGCCGGCCGCATCGACCAGCTGGAGCGCCATCTCGACGCCGTAGGAATCGGACTCGTCGAGAATCAGCTTCACATCGCGCTTGAGGGTCTTCGTTTCAGGATCCAGTGCCCCCGGATCAGCGGGATCCGGGATCTGCTTGACGCACACAACCACATTCATGACGGGCATGGTACGCCGAAAAGACCGGGCTTCGAGTAATCGACGGTGGGAATACCCGCCGGCGCCCCTCGTCACGTCGGCGGACCGGGCACAACCGGCTCGAATCCTCCCGACTACGCTGTGCTTTCGTGTCGACCCGTGTCACGCTGCTGATCAATCCGTTCGCCTCATCGGTGACGGCTCGATCCCGCATTCTGATTCAGCGCCGCCTGAGCGATCGCTTCGATCTGACCGTCATCGAGACCACGAAGCGTGGCCACGCCGTGCGGCTGGCCTACCGGGCCGGGCGTGACGGCACCGATGTGGTGATCGGCCTCGGCGGTGACGGCACGATCAACGAGGTGGCCAACGGGCTCCTGGGCATGGAGACGGCGGCGGCGCCCCTGCCCGGCGGATCGACCAACGTCTTCGCCCGGGCGCTGGGCTATCCCAACGATCCCGTCGCCGCGACCGACGTGCTGATCGACGCGATCGAACACCGATCTCGGGTGTCGGCCGGGGTCGGGGTGGCCAACGGACGGGCGTTCCTTTTTCACGTCGGCTTCGGCTTCGACGCCGCGGTCGTCGAACGGGTCGAGGCTCGCGGCACCATCAAGCGCTACGCCGGTCACCCCCTTTTCATCGCCGCAACGATCGATACCTGGCTCCGGCGGGTCGACCGGCGCACACCGTGGTTCGACGTCCTCGGTCCCAAGGGCGAGAATCTGGGCTCCTACCATCTCGCCGTGGCCCTGAACTGCAATCCCTACACGTTCCTCGGCAACCGTCCGCTCGAGCTGGCGCCGGAGGCCGACCTCGGGCGGCCACTGTCGGTGGTGGGCCTGCGCTCCCTTTCGCTTCGGCACATGGTGGGCGCCGTCGGCCAGGCCCTCGGCCGAGGTGGCGGTGCCGAACCAGGCGGGGAGCGTCTCGGCGGCATCGGCAACTCGGCCGCAACCGCTCATTTCCGGGATCTCCCGGCGGTCACGGTCGTCGGGCATCGTCCGTTCCCGTTTCAGATGGACGGCGAGAGCTGCGGGTGGGTCGATCGGCTCGAAATCAAGCACCGTCCGGACGCATTGTCGGTCGTCGTACCGGCCCCCGCAGGCGGCTCCTGAACACCGGGCCGGAGGATCGGCGCGCCCGGCATGATTCTCGCGCTCGCATCCCGCCCCCACGCACTCCTCGAGCTTTGTGCCGCCGACGACCCAGCAACCCAAACTTTGGGAGGTCTACGACCCCCCGGACGGGTCATCGCGGTCACAAAGTTCTGCATCGGGAGCCGGATCCGGCGGCAGTGGGACAGCTGCACCGGACACCGGGGAGCGCGCTAGTCGAGGAGGCCGGCCTCGCCGAGCGTGACCGTGGCCAGCGCCGGGTCGTTGGTCATGATGCTGTCGACCCCCATTTCGGCCAAGGCGATCATCCGCTCGGGATCGTCGACCGTCCACACGTTGATCGCCAACCCCGCACGTCTCGCCCGATCGACGAACGACGTGTCGACCATGAGATCCTGAGGATTCACGGCGTCGAACCCGTGGGCCTCGACCCGGGCAATGGTCGAGGCCGGATCGACCTGGCCCCAGACAAGCAGACCGAGCGGTATGTCCGGCTCGACGGAGCGGATCTTGATCAGGTTGTCGACGTTGAACGACGACACGAGCAGCTTGTCGGCAAACGAGGGCGCCTTGCCGTCGTCGGCGGACTCGAAGCCGAGGAGGTAGGACGTGACCAGTCCGGCGACGGCGAGGGAGATCGTCTCGGCGGCGTCGTAGTCGGGCTCGTCGGGCAGATTCTTGATCTCGACGTTGACCCAGAGGTCGCCGGCCATGTCGAGCACCTCGGCCAGCGTCGGCAGCCACTCGGGCAGCTCCGAGGCGGGAAGCTCCGAGATCAGTCGACCGTCGGCCAGATGGGCGTCGTGATGTACGACGAGGACGTCGTCGGCCGAACGCCGGACGTCGAGCTCGAGACCCGCTGCCCCGTGGGTTCGGGCGGCCTCGAAGGCCTCGAGGGTGTTCTCCTTGAAGGCGGCCGAAGCCCCCCGGTGTGCCACAACCATCACCATCGCACCACCCTACTCAAACGGCGGTGTCACCCGACAGATCGAGATGACCGAGGCCTTCCCGTTATGCGGGACAAAACCCCCGGAAACCGAGCGAAATCCTTCCGTTCGATGACAAAACGGCAAGAATCGACATCTTTCAGTCAGATTTCCGACACAGAACTCTTTACGAAGATCTAAGTATTCGTCTAGTGTGACGTTCACGAGGCGTTTACCCAGCCTGCCCGCCGAGCACACCCGGCCGGCATCTGCATCGACGGCTCAACAACTTCACAGAACACCATCTCAAAGACATCGACCACTCACGGTAAGGGAGGAAACGTGACAGTCGTAGGTTCTCGAGAGGGCTCACCCGTACTCGAATTCGGTGAATTCGAGGTCATCGCACAGCGAGTGGGCAACGGCGAGTACATCCATGACCCAGAATTCCGTTGGCGGCACAACGCAGCCTGCCGGGACACCAGCCCCGAGCTGTTCTTTCCCGTTGGCACAACGGGCCAGGCGGTCGAACAGATCGCAGCCGCCAAGGCCGTCTGCACCGGCTGCCCGGCCAGAGTCCCCTGCCTCGAATACGCTCTGGCCACCAACCAGGACTCAGGCGTCTGGGGCGCAACCTCGGAGGAGGATCGACGCCACCTCCGCCGCACCCATATCAGCCGCCGCCGCTGACATCAGCCGCCGCCGCTGACATCAGCCGGCGCCGCTGACCATTTCGGTCGGCTTCCGACCGATCCACCAAGTCGCACCGGTCTCCGGTGTCCACCCTGCCGACCACGCGAGGCCCGTTGCGCTGACCGCTCCTGTGGTCAGGTCGCCGCGGCTACTGGTCCTCGACCGTCCGGACCGTGACCTGGGCCACCGTTCCGCCACCTTCGCCGCGGGCGGGAAAAATCTGCAGGTCGCCTTCGAGTTCGCCGCTGATGATCGTCCGGATGATGGTAAGACCCAAGCCGCCGTGTTCGGCGACGTCGAAGTCGTTGGCGACGCCGACCCCATTGTCGTAGACCCGTACGACCAGATCGGTTGACGAGGGGGCCAGCTCGACCGTGATGGCGCCCGGTCCGGAACCCGACGGAAACCCGTGCTCGACCGCGTTCTGCAGCAGCTCGGTCACGACCACGGCCAGCGAGCTGGCCTTGCTGGCCGGAAGCGCCGTGCCCTCCCCCACCAGCCGAAATTCGATCCGGCTGTCGGAGCTCACCATGGTCGTTCGGGCCATCTCCACGATCGGTTGGACCACCTCTCGGAACACGACCTGATCACCGCCACCGGCGGCAAGGCGTTCGTGGACGACGGCGATCGCCGCAATCCGGCGGACGGCCTCCTCGATCGCCGCCTTGGCCTCCTCCGACTCGAGTCGCCGGCTCTGGATCCGCAACAACGACGACACAGTCTGCAGGTTGTTCTTCACACGATGGTGAATCTCCCGGATGGTCGTGTCCATCGACACGAGCAGGCGATCCCGGCGACGCAGCTCCGACACGTCGCGGATCAGCACCAGGGCCCCGGTCACCTGCGAGTGCTCGAGAAGGGGCAGGATCCTGGCCAGGATCGTCACGGATTCGCTCCGTTGGATCTCGTCGATGACGGGAACCTGGAGACGGTACGCCCCGGCCACCACATCACCGTCGAAACCCAGATCCTCGACCTTCCGGCCGACGATCCTGCCGTTGTAGCCGATGCGGTGGACCGCCGAGATCGCATTTGGTGAGGAGTAGTCGACGCGGGAATCGCGATCGAGCACCATCGTTCCGTCTCCGACCCTGGGGGTCTCCTCGGTGATGGCACCCTCAAACGGGAACGGAAACGTGCCGTCGACGATCATGCGGGCCAATCGCCGGAAGGCCGCGTAGTACGCCTGTTCCAACTCACTCGGGGCGTAGCTGTCGCGTACTCTCCGATAGGCGAGCACCACCGCAATCCGCCGGCCCTCGTGGTTGACCGGCACGGCCAGGATCGTGGCCCGGCGGCCATCGGGCTCGACGAGTGACTCCAACTCCACGATGCGTCCCAACTCGTGGGCCCGCTGGTAGCCCTGGAACCGGTGGTGGTCGACGACCGTGCCGATGAGATCCTCGACGAACAGTGTGGGAGCGGTTGTGGGCCGGATCTGCCCGAGCACCACCACCTGGTCAGGTTCGGCCCCCACCGCTGGAGCACACACCAGAAGATCGGCGAATCCGAGGTCGGCCAGCGGTGACCACGACCCGACCAGGCGCCGGAGGTGGGCCCGGCCCGCAGCGCCGAGTGTGGTGTGCTTCCGGGCCAGATCACTCAGTGTGGCCATGGCGTCTCAGAGTACCGGATCGCTCGAATCGGCCTTGGATCGCCATGGTTCCGCCGCAGCCTCGTCAGTCAGGGCGACCAGGTCCTCCAGCCGGTTCACGCCACCGCTCAGACGGGGCAGAAGGCAGAGCCCCGTGCCCTTGGGCAGCCGCATCTCGACCGCGGGTGTGGCCGCCATCAGCCCGAGCACCGCCGCTCGTAATGAAGCGTCGTCGAGGGCCTCGACGTCGCCGGCGTCGATACGAAGGTCGAGCGTGACCCGATCGATCCCACCGCCGGCGGGTTCGATGCCGACCTCGGTCAGTGGCAGCAGGCGATTCACCACCACGACGTCGTTGCCGGCCTCCACGGGCTCGGGAACGTGCCCCGAGTCGGCGGCCCTGACCTCGACCATGGCCGACGTCGGCGACGCCAGCAGCCGTTCGACGGCGTCGATACGTTCCACGAGGCGGGGCCGCAACCGGGCGAACAGCATGAAGAACTCGCCGATCCGGTCGAGGAAATCGGTTCCCAGGAGCCGTCGGGCAACCAGCTGGAACGGACGGGAGGCGAACCTGGTCACACCGCCTCCGACACCGGCGGTCAACCAGCGGAGCAGCCGGCTGTCGAAGAACTGGCTGAGCCGACCGGGGGCGGCGAACAGGTCGTCGGCATGGTTGCCGGGTGGTGTGTCCACGATGATCAGATCGAACCGGCCGTCGTCGAGCAGGAGGAGATGATCGAGCGCCACGTAGTCGTGGCTGGCCACAAAACGAGTCGTGAGCGAGCGGTACAGGCCGTTGGCCAGCAGGTCCTCTGCGGTGGTCATGTCCGGGGCGCAGTTGCGAACGAGCTGATCCCAGGCCGAACTCATCTCCACCAT
>JAOUGG010000559.1 GCA_029857855.1 Acidimicrobiia bacterium
CTGCCTGTTCAGCTGGATCGAGAGTCGGAGCCCCTGCCTGGATCGCAGGGCCTTCATTGTGCTTAAATACCTCTGATTCAACGGGTTTGGGGACACGCGGCTGGTTCAGAATTGCCCGCTGGACCCCGTTGTTGCCCACTGGGCCCCATCGCTACACGCGCGCATGACGCGCGCGGAATCTGGGAGATCGAGCCCTCGCGACGCTTTGACCAGGGAAAACGCGTGGAGCTGAGGGGAATCGAACCCCTGACCCCCTGCTTGCAAAGCAGGTGCTCTAGCCAACTGAGCTACAGCCCCATGTCGAATCGACAGCAACCCAGGTTACCGCCGCCCGTCTCTGCTCGGGCGGGAATTCTTCGTCCGACAGAACCGAGCCGGAGTATCGCCTACGCTCGTCGGTAGGGCGCCAACCCGTCTACTGAGGGGGTTCGACCGATGGGCGAATTCGACCACATCACCCAAGCTCAACGTGAGATGTTGTTGGAGGATCTGAAGACTTTCAGCGATGAGGATTGGGCGGCGCCCACGGTGTGCGACCCGTGGACTCCACGCCAACTCGTCGCCCATCTCACGTCGCTCAACCAGCAGACCCGATGGAACTTCGCCAAGGGCCTTCTCACGAACCGCTTCGATTTCGATGCCTTCCTGAGCCAGGACATGCGCCGTCTCGACGTCGGGTCCAACGCCGACATCCTCGCCGCGTTCGAGCGGACGGTCATTGAGGCTCGCCCGGTGCCGCTACCCAAGATGGTGCCGCCCAGTGAAACAATGATCCACGCCGACGACATCCGGCGGGCCACTGGTCGGCCCCGCCGAGTCGACCCCGAACACGTCCGGCCCCTTCTCGCGCCCTACATGAAGTCCGGCGTTCCGGTCCGAGGCAAGAAACGGGTGCACGATCTACGTCTACGGGCCACCGACATCGATTGGTCGGCCGGCGCCGGGCCGGAGGTCGCCGGCCCCGCTTTCGATCTCCTGCTCGCCATCGGGGGACGGGGCGACGGGCTCGCAGCCTGCGAGGGCGACGGGGTCGCCATTCTGAGCAGCCGTTGCTCCTGACGTTGGCCGCCCAGATAGCCGCCGCCGATCCCCGCTGATTCGCTCCTCCCAGCCCCCTGGTTCTAGCCTGGCGAATCTTGACCTCTGTGAATGCACGGGCGTCGGGCAACCCGGGTGAGGGATCCGGGCGCGCCGACGACGGCACCGATCAGCGAGGCTCCGGACGACCCAGACCGTTCTACGGATGGGTGATTGTCGGGGCGGTCTTCGTGATCCTGATGGTGGCCTCGGGTATCGGCTTCTACAACGCCTCGGTCATCCTCGCGGCCGCCACCGACGAACTCGATTCCTCGGTCGGCGCGGTCTCCGGTGCCACCGGGCTGTTCTTCGCCATCAGCGGCCTCACCGGGTTCGTGCTCGCCCGTCGAATGGAGATTCTCGACCTCCGCTGGTTCTTCCTCGGCGGCGGCATCATCGGCGCCGCCGCGCTCTACGGCCTCCGCTGGGTCGACAGCGTGCCCGCCCTCTACCTCTTCTTCGCCCTCTTCGGCATCGGGTTCGGGTCGGCCGGCCTCGTCCCGGCCACCACGCTCGTCACCCGCTGGTTCGACCGCCGCCGCCCGATCGCCATCTCGATCGCGTCGACCGGCCTCTCGGTCGGCGGCATCGTGCTCACCCCGGTGGCCGCCTGGCTCATCAACCGCGACGGCCTGGCCAACGCCGGCACGCTACTGGCCGTCATCTGGCTCGTCGGGATCGTGCCGATCGCCCTGCTCCTGGTGCGACCGTTCCCGTCGTCGATCGGACTCCGGGCCGACGGTGAACCGCCTGCCCTCGAACGGGCCAGCGACACCAACGACCCGAAGGACGCCAACGACACCGAAGGCCACCTCGGCCCCGACGACTCCGACGTCACCGACCGCCACAACGCCACCGTCGACGGGCCACCACCTGGCGCCTCCTACGCCCAGGCCCGAGCCACCCGGTTCTTCATCGGCCTCTGCGCCGCCTACCTCCTCATCTTCTTCGGCCAGGTCGGCGGACTCGCCCAGCTCTACAATCTCGTGCTCGAACGAACCGACGTCGCCACCGCCAGCACGTCGCTCTCCGCACTCGCCCTGGCCAGCGTCGTCGCCCGACTCATCGGCGGGGTCGTCGTCATTCGGGTCGACACCCGGACCTTCACCATCGCGCTCGCCGTCATCCAGGTCGTCGCCCTCGCTCTGCTCGGATTCGCCGCCGGGCCGCTCACCCTCGTCGGCGCGTCGGTGATCTTCGGCATGTCGATCGGCAACCTGCTGATGCTTCAGCCGCTACTGCTGGCCGAGGCGTTCGGCGTGGCCGAGTACGGACGCATCTACAGCTTCAACCAACTCATCGGCACCGCCGGCGTGGCGGCCGGGCCGTTCGCCCTCGGTCTCGTCCACGATCAGGCCGACTATCGGGTCGCCTTCATGGTCGCCGCGCTCGCCACGCTGAGCGGAGCGGCCGCGCTTGTCGTCGGCGGACCGACGGTCAACGCCCAACGAATCTGGCGGCCCGAAACCGTCTGAAATCAGCGGGTTTCGCGATTGCCGTCGCAGGGAATCGACAAGGGGTCTCAATGGCCTACCCAATCTTCGGTAATCTGCGGCGGCGTGGGTGTCGAAGGGGCTATCTGCGATAGCTTGATGGACGTGGCATTCGATGTCCATGAGAGGAGTACCGGCTCGGAGAGTTCGGTTCACCTCATCGACCTGACCGAGGAAGAACAGGAAGCCCCCTTCGCCGTCCGGGAGGCCGATGGGTCAGCTGGCGCCGTCCCGGGTCGGATTCCCGACAAGGCCGAGATCCTCGCCTGGCTCGAGGAACACCCCGTCTTCGTCGGCATCGCCACCGGCGTGCTCTGCTTCTCCATCATTGCCGGCGCAATGTCGGCCGTCCTCGGCTCCGACCCCCAATCCGGTGATCCCGTCGCCGGCGCCGCCCTCTCCGACACCGACGGCGGCCAAGGCTCCTTCAGCTCGAGCGGATCAGGCGGAGCGAACTTCACATCCGACGAGTCGAAGCTGTCGCGCACCGGCGCCGGAAGGGTCCCCGAGGAGTCCGCCGACGGTGAGACCGCGGCGGGACCGAGCAACAAGCCAAAGGGCCAATCGGCCAACGACTTCGGATCGACCGACCCGACGACGGTCGGCACGTCGAACCTCGATCAGAGCGCAACCCTCGGCGGCCGTACCCCCACCACCGGAAACGGATCGGGCCAACCCGCCGGTCCGGCGTCGAGCGCCACCGGGCCTGCCGGCACGAACTCGAACGTCAACCCCGACCGAAGCGGCAGCCCGATCACCGC
>JAOUGG010000024.1 GCA_029857855.1 Acidimicrobiia bacterium
AGTCGCGTACCCGGATCTCGATGTCGAGGTTGGGGGCCAGTGCTGCCGGATCGGCGGCGAACGTGGCGGTGCCGCCGGCGGTGCTGAAACTGAACACGTCGACGTCGCCGGCGGTGCTGATCAGGCCGCTGACCGAGGGGGTGTCACCGACCAGAGCCGTGGCCGTGGCCGCGGTGTCACCGTGATCGTCGGTCTTCACGCCGAACCCGTTGCCGTTGGAGAGCGACGAGATGATGGCGACGTCGTCCGGTCCGTTGCCGTAGTTGGCCGAGGTGGTGTAGTTGTTGGCGTCGTAGTACTCCTGTCGGCTCCACTGGCCGATGTTCACGTAGTAGGCGACGCCCATGATCGGGGCCCACGACGTCTCGCCGGAGCCATGGCCCGTGTAGTAGCCGGCGCCGCTCCCGGTGCCGTCATGGGCCAACAGCATCGAGTGGCCGACCTCGTGGGTGATGGCCTCGGACACGCCGACGAACGAGGTGTTGTAGACGAAGACGGGCTCATCGAGGTTGTCGTCGAACGACCCGACGTAGGCGTGGCCTCCACAACCGCAGTTGGCCCAGGTGTCGGCCGTCATCACGACCCGGACACCCCACTGGGTGTCACCGCCGCCGCTGTGGCGAAGGGCCTCGACGCCGGGGTCGATGGTGGTCACGTTGACGTTCCACGGGGCGAAGTCCTCGGCCACCACCTTCCAGGAATCCTCGATGATCCGGAGCTCCTCGGCCGACCAGGTGTCGGGGTTGTCGCCGGGGCGGTTGTACGGCGGCGACACGATGGTGTTGCCGTTGTTCCAGGTTGTGCCGGACGAGGTGTGTCCGTCGAAGTCGAGGTAGATGGTCTTGGCCGCGCCGGGCAGGCTGGCCAGCTGGAACTGTGGCCCGTCGGTGGACGTGGCGGACGCCGTCGTTGCTCCCGCGGTGCCGTCGGCGGCAACCTCGCCGGGAGCGAGGACGTCGAAGTAGGCCACTTCGAGATGGTCGTCGACCGTCAGTGTCGGATCCGACAGCAGCGACGCTCGAAGTTCGGCGGCGCTCAGGCCGTACCCGGCGGCCACGGCCGCGATTCGGTCGCCGAGCTTGTTCACGGCGGCCTGACCGCGGTCGTAGCCCGTCACCGCGTTCGGGGCCGGGACGTCGAGGTTGGCGAGTCCCGGTGGTTGGTCGGGTCTCTGGGCTCCCGCCGCTGAGGCGGTGATGGCCACCATTGCCACGGCGGCCAGTACGGCCAGGGGACGGACAATATGCTTGCGCATCTGGCTCCTTCGTTGTCGACGGACCAGTGCCCTATCGGCGGGAAGGAGGGAAAACCTGTAGCCATTTCCGGGTCGAATTCACTGCACCCAGACCGGGAACGGCGTTGCAGCGGCCCCCACGCCGCGATCAATGCCCGGGGCAAAAAGGAGCGACGCCCCCGGAGGTCAACTTACGTTGACTCCCGGAGGCGTCGTAGGTTCGAAGCAGGATCCACCACTATCGATCTTCTCAGGTGTACTGTGAGTTTCGATAGTTTTCCACTGCCCGTCGAGCCAAGGCCCGGCGGGCAGTTTCCATTTCGGGTGCCCGATGCCGACCCGAAGGTTGGCGGTGGGCTTCGACCGCCCCGGCCCGAAAGCCGGTTTGGTTCGACCACCCCGGTCCGAGGACCGGAGTGGTATCCGACCGTCTGTTCGGCTCCCCCCGCTCTCCGTGCTCCGAGGAACACATCGATCGAGCTGCCCTCGCACTCCGCCGCTCCGAGGAGCCGCTTCGTTCGAGGTGGTCCCGTGCCCCGCTGCTCCGAAGAGCGGCGTTGCAGGTTGGGACCTGGAGCGGAACCGACGAGGTTTGTGTGGTGATCGGGTGGGCCGAAGCCCATCTGACTACCGCACCTACCAGCGGATCTGCTTCTCCCAGCCGGGCTGTTTCACCGATTTGGGTTCGACGTCCGTTTCGTTCCGGTTGCCCGGATCTCGACTTCCGTTTCCCCCTCGGATCACCAGCCGGTGACTGAGTGATTTGCATCATTGCACCAGCGCCACAGAGGGGTCAAGGGCTTTTTCGAAATCCCCAGGGTTGTCCACCGGATTTCTTCGATACCCCCAAAATTTCTCTGTTCATCCACCGGTTGTCCACCCGAAATTCACAGGCACGCGGTCAAGAACATCCGTCGAGTGGACGATCACGACAAGGTGATCAATCGTGTCGGTCGTCGATCGGCGGGAGCCTCGTCGATACCGGCCGAGGCTCAGGCTTCCGTCGAGGAGTACCTGCTTCGTGACCGCGGGGTCACCGCCTTGATCGGCACCGTTCTCGCCGCCGTCTCCACGTGCGTGCTCCTCTGGCACAGCGTTTCACGGTGGCGTCTGGTCCCCTGGGCCGTGGCGCTCGTTGTGAGCGGAGCGGCGATGGTTGCGGTTGTCGGTGGCGAGCGGTTCCACCGCCCCGTCGATCGTCACGGCTCGCCGTGGTCCATCAACCTCTGTGCCGCCTCCGCGGGACTGGTGCTCGGATCGCTGGTCTGGGTCGGATCGGCCTCGCTGGACGTCGGTACGACTCGCATGATGATCGTGGCACTCCTCATGGCGATGTCGGCCGGTGCGGTTGCCGGTCGGGCCGCCGTCACCGGCCAGGGGGCCTGGACGTTCGTTCCCATGGCGGTCGTGGCCGTATCGGGTTTCGTGGCCACCGGACATGGGATGCTGGCCGTCTGCCTGACCGCCTATGCGGCGTTCATGATCAAGAACCTGCACGAAACGTCGGGGATGCTGCTCGAGGTCGTCCTTCTGCGTGGACAGGCCAAACACGACGCTGCCGCCGCAGAACGGGCGGCCGGTCAGGACCCGTTGACCGGTCTGCTGAACCGCTCCGCCCTCAAGGCGTTCGACTCGGATTCGACGGGTCACCGAACGACGGCGTTCTTCGTCGATCTCGATCACTTCAAGGCCGTCAACGACCGCTTCGGCCACGCCGTCGGGGACGAGCTGCTGGTGGCGGTCGCCGAACGAATTCGTCGTGTGGCCCGCAGGGAAGATGTGGTGGCTCGACTCGGAGGCGACGAGTTCCTCGTTCTCTCCGATTCGCCGGACGACGAGGCCGCCCACGACGCGGTGGCCCAACGCATCATCGACGAGCTCGGGAAACCGTTCTCCGTACGGGAACACGAGATCTCCATCTCCGCCAGCGTCGGCGTGGCCGTTTCCGCCGACGATGCGGAAGTCGATGTCGAGGACCTGCAGCGGCAGGCCGACCATGCCCTCTACCTCGCCAAGCGCGAAGGTCGAAGCCAGTCCGTCCGGTTCGACGACGATCTGAAATCGAAGGTGGCCGACGAGGCCGAACTGGCCGCGGCGATCAGTGAGGCACTCGCCCGCAAGGAGTTTCGGGCTTGGGGTCAGCCCGTCATCGACGTGGCCACCGGCCGGCCGATGGCGATCGAACTGCTCGCCCGCTGGCACCGTCCGTCGGGATCGGTCGAGCTGCCCGGCGACTTTCTCCCCTCCCTGCGCGATCAGGGTCTCCTGGCTCAACTCTCGTTGCGGATGCTCGACGAGATGGCGTCCCTGCTCGACGTCCTGGCTGTCAACCCGGCCCTGTCGCGGCTCCGAGTCTCGCTCAACGTCTCCGCTCGGCAGTTGCTCGACGAGACCTTCGTCGGTGATCTCCGGACAATGATCGCCGACGGTCGAATCGAGCCGTCACGCATTCTCATCGAACTGACCGACTCGGACGCCGTGTGGCTGGCCGACGATGTCCTTCACAGCCTGCGACGGATGGCCGAGCTCGGCATCGGTCTCATTGTCGACGACTTCGGGCAGGATCGGCTGTCGGTCAGCCCTCTACTCGAGCTGCCCATCACCGCAGTGAAGTTGAGCGGCGACTTCGTCGCCCAGGTCGCGACCGGCGAACGCCCGAAGCGGCATCTGGAGGCGCTGGTCGGGCTCTGTCGAACGCTGGGTGTGACGCCGGTGGCCAAGGGCGTCGAGCACCCCGAGGTCCATCGGGAGCTGACCGCGTGCGGCGTGACCTGGGTGCAGGGCTACCTCTACTGCAAGCCCTTGCCGCTCGAGGACCTTGGTCGGTGGCTTCGTCATGATGATTCGGAGCGCAGCAGTTCGACGAGGGCGTCGACCGTCGACTCGTCGACCTCCTTCAGCGGGGCCAAACGCCCGTAAGTCTCGGCCGCCGCGGTCCAGAATCCGGCGGGAAGTCCGATGTCGGCGAACGTCGACGCGATCTCGGTCATCTCGCCGGTGAACCGCCACGCCTTGGGGCCGACAGCGGCGGCGGTGCGTTGCACCCGCTCGCCGAGGCCGGGCTGGGACAGGTCCCACTCCCGTTCGAGGTCGTCGCCGACGCCCATGGCGTCGGCCCCGGCGACGATGGTGGCCAGCAGCGCCGCCGATCCCTTGGTCCAGGCTGCGTAGGTCATCTTGAGTGCCGAGGCGGCGCCGATGTCACCGTCGATCACCCGGGCGTCGAGCTCGGACCCCGACCACAGGGCGGCGACGTCGTGAGGGTCGTCGCCGCGGCCGGAGAGGTAGAGGCGGGTTGTGCCCGGTTCGGTCGGTGGCGGTCCGATGATCCCTCCGTCAATGAACCGGTCGAACCGTCGACCGATCCGGCGGGCCTTCGTCGGGGCGATGGCGTTCGCATCGACGTAGACACCATCGAAGCCGGCGGAGGCCACGTGATCGGCGACCGAGTCGGCGGCCGACGGAGGACAGATCGACACGACGATGTCGGCTCGAGCCACCGCAGCCCCGAGTGTCTCGACCGCCTCCAGACCCTCACGTTCGGCTCTCGCCGTCGTGGCGTCGGAGCGACTGTCGGGCAACCAGAGTCTTCGCCCGGCGCCTCGACACGAGCCCGCGAGCCGCGCTCCCATCGCCCCGGGATGGAGGAACAGAACGTCGGCGGCCATGAGGTCGAGGGTAGATCGTCGTTGCAGTAAGGTCCCAACCTATGGATCAAGCAGTCAGCGGCGGCGGGCCCCCCGTTCCCCGGCGCCTCACCGTCAGTACGGTCGACTACCACACCGCCGGTGAGCCGTACCGGATCGTGGTCGGCGGGGTCGCGCCACTGTCGGGCGAAACGGTGCTCGACAAACGGTCCGACGCCATCCACCGGCTCGACCACGTGCGCCGATTTCTCGTGAACGAGCCACGAGGTCACGCCGACATGTACGGCTGCTTCGTGACCGCGCCGGATGACGACACCGCCGAGTTCGGCATGGTGTTCTTCCACAAGGACGGCTTCTCGACGGCGTGTGGTCACGGCACCATCGCCGGCGCGACCTGGGCGATCGACAACGGGGTGGTCGCCGTTCCGGCGGGCGCTGAGGTCACCCGATTCAAGCTCGATGTGCCGTCCGGCCGCCTTGCGGTCGAGGCCGACCTGGTCGACGGGCGGGTCGGTGAGGTGCGCTTCACCAACGTGGCCGCCGCTGTCCGGGCCGACGACGTTGCCGTTCGCCTCGACGACGGCACGGAGGTCGAGGTCGCCGTCGCCTACGGAGGGGCACACTACGCCGTGTTGGCGGCCTCCGACGTCGGTCTGGCGGTGGAGCCTGTCCATGTCGACGACTTCGTGCGCCTCGGCCGGGCCATCAAGGCGGCCTTGGTCGGGCATCCGGCCACGGTGCATCCCACCGATGAGCGCCTGTCGGGCCTCTACGGGGTGATCTTCTTCGACGACGACCCGGCCGCGGGTGTCGCCGGCGCGGCGCTTCGGCAGCGCAACATCACCGTGTTCGCCGACGGCGAGGTCGACCGCTCACCCTGCGGCTCGGGCACGTCGGCCCGCCTGGCCGTGCTCCATCACCAGGGAGCGCTCGATGTCGGCGAGATCCTGTCCCATCGAGGCATCGCCGGCGGCCTGTTCGCCGGTCGGGTCGTTTCGACGGGTGCCGACGGGGTGGTGACCCAGATCGGCGGCCGGGCCTCGCTGAGTGGCTATCACACCTTCGTGCTCGAACCCGACGACGAACTCGGCCTCGGGTTCCAGCTCCGCTGACCCGGGACGCCGGGTGGTACGGCGTCAGGGATTTCAGCACATTTTTTCCGAGGGGAGGGAACCGAACGGTCGAGTTCGACGTTTAGCGGCCATGATGTATAAACCGGCCATCGCTGCCGGAGGAAGGTTTCCGCTCATGCCCGACTCTCGGGAGTCAGTCGTCATCGACGACGACGTCGGTTCGGTGGACAGCCTCGGGGACGCAACCGTTATCCTCGACTTCGGCCCGTTCTATCAAGAGCATCGTCAGCGGGTCGGTGCGGCTCTCGCCTTCACGCTCGGTGACCACCAACTCGGCTACGAGGCCGCCGATGAGGCCATGGCCAGGGCATACCAGCGATGGTCGGCGGTTCAGACCTACGCCAATCCCAGTGGTTGGGTGTACCGCACCGGCCTCAACTGGGCCCGGTCCTGGCTGCGGAGACACAGACGATCGAGGCCGAAGGATCGAATGCTGGCCCGTTCCGAACACGGCGACGGTCCCCAGTCCGACACCGATCTCGCTGCCGCGCTGGCGAAACTCAGCGATGAGCACCGATCCGTGGTCGTGCTCCGCTTCTTCTGCGACTGGTCGGTGGCCGACACGGCGGCCGCCCTCGACGTCGCCCCCGGAACCGTCAAGAGCCGCCTGGCCCGGGCCCTCAGTGCCCTCCGGGCCGAACTCGAATCCACCGATCCCGGTCGGGAAAGGACCGAACAATGATCCAACTCGAAGATCGTCTGACGGGTCACTTCCAGCTCGAGGCGGGCGCGCTCGCCGAACACATCAGCCCGGTCGGTGATCTGGGTGCGGTGAAGGCCCGGGCTCGACAACGCACCCGCAACCGTGGTCTCGCCACAGCAGCGGCGGGCTTGATCGCACTCACGCTCGGCGCTGCCGTCGCCGTGCGTCTGGTCGATCGGGATCCGACGTTGCGGATCGAAACCCTCGGCCACGATGACGCGTCGCGGGAGCAGGGACTTCCGACAGGTACCGGACCCGTTCTCCAGTGGGTCGACCTCGGCACCGACGCCTTCGAGGCCCGGAGTTCAGTCTGGACCGGCGAGTACTTCGTCGTGTTCGGCTACCGCGTCGCCAACACCGGCGTCGGAGGACCCTCGATCGGTGGGCTGTACCGTTCGGCCGACGGCGATTCCTGGGAGCTGGTCACCGAACCGCTCGGCAACGAGAACTTCCACAACGTCGAACTCTGGTCCGACGGGGCGGGCACGGTGCTGGCTTGGTCGAACACCGCCAGTACCGATGCGATCACCCGGGTCCTGCTCTCCGACGATCACGGTCGTACCTTCACCGACATCGGCTCCTTTGCCATCTCGGACCCCGACGGTGGACCGTTCCGTGACATCGCCCAGGCCTTCGGCATGGCGGTGGTGAACGGCAACATCTATGCCGCCGTGAACCATTCGGCCGACCTCGACCTGGCGGCCCTCGTCGAATCGGCCGGCGATGCCGACCTCGCGGCCCGGATCCGAGTCGGGGAGGTCGGCTTGGGCTACGGCCTCGGCCCTGACGGCCTGTCGGTCTGCATCGACACGAACTGTGAGAACACCGAGTTGATCGCGCTCGACGAGACGAACCTGAGCCCCGACCTGTGGGCCCGGCTGCAAGCCGAAATGCAGGGCGGACGGATCGGGATCGCACTCCTGACTCCCGGTGAAGCCCCCGTCGTGGTCGACACCTGGAACGGTCGAGCCGTGAGCGGTCTGCTCACCTCCCCGGTCGGATCGACGGGCGGCCACCGACTCGCTGTTGCCGTCGGCGTGTCCGAACTGGTCGATGGGGAACCGTCGACGCACAGTCGGCTGCACACGAGCTCCGACGGGGAGACGTGGGCCGAGTCGGATCTGGCGGTGGACGCCTTCGGAGTCTGGTTCGACGACGAGGGAGCCCTGATCGCCTCGTACCACGACGACGTGCCACATCTCGATCGTTCGACTGACGGCGGGGTGACCTGGACGCCGGTGGCGCCCGCGGCCGGGCACCGGTTCACCGTCGGTCCGGCCGGGATGCTGGTCGAGGGCACCACCGGTGCCGAACAGGCGAGATGGCCGGGCTACGCCATCGCCAAGGACCATTACCGCCTCGAGGTCACCGAGGAGACGGCCGTGCTGGTCGACACCGACTCGGGAACCCGGCTGGCCGAAGCCGGTCGCAAGGAGGACAGTTCCTGGCTGATCGAGCGGGAGGCCGAGGGTGACAACGATCAGTGGACTCTGACCGTGCTGCATCCGGACACCGGCGAGGAACTTATGGTCATCACCGAGGACGATCTGGGCGAACTCGGTGCGCCCGACGCCGCAGCGGGTTCCGAGGCTCCGATGCTCGGATGGTCGATCGACGGGGAGACCTGGGGATGGCAGACCTACGGGCAGGCGTTCGGTCCGGCCATCGAGGACGACCAGCGGCGAGGCAACGAACCGATCCAGCTCGTGGTCGGGTCCGACCGGGTGCTGGCGCTCGTGCCGCCGCCCTACGTTGCCGGGCTGGAACCGGTTGAGGAGTCGATCGCATCCGACGCAGGCGAGGAGGCGGAGGCGTCCTCGACGGTCGATGGGAGCCACCTCCTGTCCCGGGTCTTCGTCGCGGAGGTCCCCTGAGGATTGGAGGCCGCTCGATCAACGTGACGCTGCGGCCCCCAGCGGGCACACTGGAACCGTGCACAAGGAGTGGCAGTGACGAAGGTCGGTTGCCAGCTCGCGACCGGCCGGACAGCCGACGTCTTCGCCTACGGCAACGACTCGGTGGTCAAGGTCCTCCGGACCAGTGTGCCGGCCGACCATCAGGGCGAGGAGATGATCGTCGTCGTTCGCGATGAGGGCGAAACCGCCATCGGTCGCGGTGACGATGTACGCATTGCCTTTGCCGGTCCGATCCATGTCTTCGCCGACGACGGCGAACGCGTCGGTGACTAGGTTCGACGAGGCGGTGCCTTCCCGGTGACAGCAACTTCGCCCGGCGGCGAGCAGGCAGGGTCCACTTCCCCCTCGACCCAACACATGGCGTCTCTCCCCGCCATGCCTGCTTGCCGCCCGGGTGCCGTCAGCCTGGTGACCGGCGCCGCCGGCAACATAGGGCGCTCGGTCGCCCTCGGTCTGGCGCGCAGCGGCGTCCGGGTGGTTCTGGCCGATCTGGCCTCGGCCGCCGACGGCCTCGACGAGAGCCGGGAACTGTGTGTGGCGGCGTCCACCGACGACTATACGAACGCGTCCGATCATCGCACGGTGACCTTCGATGTGACCGATTTCGGCGAGGTCGCCTCGGCGTTCGATCGGGTGGCGGCGGAGGTCGGTACCCCCACCCTGGTGTTCAACAACGCCGGCTACCAGGGGCACTTCGCCAACCTCGTCGACTACGACCTCGCCGACCTTCGCCGGGTGCTCGACATCAACGTGGCCGGCGTGTTCGCGGTGCTGCAGAGCGCAGCCCGGGCGATGCAGGCCGCAGGCGTCGGTGGTGCCGTTGTCAACATGGCATCGATGGCCGGCGTGTCCGGCGCCCCGAACATGGGCGCCTACTCCACGTCGAAGGCCGCGGTGATCGGGCTGACGAAGTCGGCGGCCAAGGATCTGGCTCCCCTCGGGATCCGGGTCAACTCGGTGAGCCCGGGGTTCATCGGACCCGGCTTCATGTGGGAGCGCCAGGTCGAACTCCAGGCCTCGGTACCGAGCCAGTACTACGCCGACACCTTCGACGAGGTGGCCGAGCAGATGATCAACATGGTGCCGCTGCGCCGCTATGGCAGCCTCGACGAGGTGGCCGGTGCCGTGCTCTTCCTGCTGTCCGACGCCGCCGGTTTCGTCAACGGTGTCAACCTGGAGATCTCCGGCGGCGGGGCCTGACAGCGGAGTTCAATCCCCGGCGGCCTCGACCGTTGACCCGCCACCTGCTTGGAGCAACCTGCCACATTCTCGTAATTGGCAGATTTCGCGCGCACCGTGCGCGCGTGAAATCGATCAGATCTCGGCGGAAAGCGAGGACGCCCGGAGGAAGATCGGGGATCTGTACCCCTGATACCGTCGGCCAAAGGCAGGCGGATTGCCGGGACCCAGGAGTATCGGGACCAAAGGCCCCAGTGGTCGACTGGTAGCCGATCTAGGCTCGAATGCTAGGGTAGGAATCGACGCCACGGAGGATGCCATGATCGATCAACGCACCGGTCTTGAGGTCATCGAGCAGGACGAGTGCTGGGATCTCCTGGCCAGCCGGGGCGTTGGTCGCGTCGGGGTGTCCATAGCCAACAAGCCCGACATCTTCCCGGTGAACTACAAGCTCGACAACAAGGCCATCTACATCTATACGGTGCCGGGCACCAAACTGGCCGGTGCCGTACTAGGGCGGGCGGTCGCCTTCGAGATCGATGATCTCGACGAGGCGACCCGCCAAGGTTGGAGCGTGGTAATCCACGGGGTGGCCACGGAAGTCGAGAAGCTGGAGGACATCCTCCACGCCGAGACGCTGGGCATCACAACCTGGACCGACAGCCCGAAGTTCCGGTTCTTGCGGATCACCGTCGACGAAATCACGGGCCGGCGAATCCCCGCCGACTGACGCCTGGCACCGCAGTTCCGGAGGACGGGGCCTAGATTGGCGTCCATGCCGGCTCCTCGCCTCACCCCGGAAATCCGCCGACACCTGATGGCGCCGGTGGCGGCGATCGTGTTCGACAAGGATGGAACGCTCACCGAGCTCAACTCCCGCTGGGTCACCTTCTTCCGCTCGATCATCGCCGCCACCGCGGCCGACGGCGGCGATCCGGATGCCGAGCACACCCTGGCCGAACGCCTCGGCGTCGGCGCCGATCACCTGGTGCCCGGCGGTCCGGCCGCGGTCAAGACCGAATCCGAACTGATGGCCATCGCCCTCGAACACCTGGTCAACCGGGGCTGGACGGCCGATCAGGCGATCACCTCGATCGGCGTGGGCCTGGAGGCGGCGACCTTCGGCCGGCTCGCACCGCTCGGTGCGGTGGCGTCGACGGTCGAGGCGTTGGCCGTCGACCACGTGCTCGGCGTCGCCACCTCCGACAACAGGGCCAACGCACGATCCGAACTCGAGCAGCTCGGCATCGCCCACCACATCTCGGCACTGCGATGTGGCGACGACGGAGGTCCGGTCAAACCCGACCCTGAGGTACTCCGGAGCCTGTCTCGGGAGTGGGGGCTCGAACCGACCCGTTTGCTCTTCGTCGGAGACTCCGAGCAGGATCGCGACACCGCCCGCGCCGCAGGCACTGGGTTCGTCGCCGTGGTGGCCGAGCCCGGAAGCGAAGGCGAACCCGACCACCCGGCGCCCTCGGTGTTTGGGGCCGACGCCTGGGTCGCCTCGATCGCCGAGCTCGTCGACTGAGCGGTCGACCGGGCGAGCCGCAGGTCTCAGCTCGGCTGCTCGGTCCGATCGGTCGGCCATCGCTCCAGTCTGGCAGCCGCTACTCCGGTGGGCCACGGCGGATCTCGCCGGAGCCCCGGGCGATCACGTCGGAGGCGATGATCTGTCGCACCGCGGGACCGAGTTCGCCGTCGAGTCGTCTGAACAGCTGGTGCGCCGCTCGCCGCCCGAGATCGCGGGGATCCTGAGGGATCACCGTCACTCCGGGGGTGACCGCGTCGGCGAGGTCGATGTCGTCGAAACCGACGTGGGCCACCGAGTCACGCAGCCCAAGACGATGCAGGGCTCGAACCGCGCCAAGGGTCACGAAGTTCTGCGCGGTGAAGATGGCGGTCGGTTGGGGTGACACCGCCAGATAACGGTCGATGATCCCGGTCCACTCCTGGTGGGAGTGGGACCCGGTGACCTCGCGCCCGGGCACCGCCGAGAGGCCCGCCTCGGCCAGCGCCCACCTGAAACCGTCGAGTCGGAGACCGGCGGAGAAGATCGCCGGGTCGTCGCCGAAGTAGGCGATGTCGGTGTGTCCGTGGGCGAGCAGGTGACGGGTGGCGGCGATGGCGCCCGCCCGATGATCGCTGCGGACGACGTCGATCTCGAGGTCGGGGATCTCGGGCTCGGCGTCGACGAAGACCACGGGGGTTCCCCTGATCATCTCGGACCGCAACGTCTCGACAGCCGCCCCCCAGGAGACGACGATCAGGCCGGCGACGCGCCGCTCGACGAAGGTCTCGACGAGCTGTCGTTCCCGCTCGACCACGCCTTCGGTGCTGCCGGCCAGCACCAGGCATTGCCTGCCCATCGCCACGTCCTCGATACCGCGGAGCAGGTTGCTGAAGAAGATGTTGGCGACGTCGACCATCACGAAGCCGATCGTCGTCGGTGCCGACGTCGAACGGCGGAGAAGGCGGGCCCGCTGATCGGGGCGGTAGCCGAGCTCGTCCACGGCGGCTTCGACCTTCGTGACCAGGTTTGGCGAGACGCCGCCTTCGCCGTTGACGACTCGGGAGACGGTCTTGAAGCT
>JAOUGG010000560.1 GCA_029857855.1 Acidimicrobiia bacterium
CCTCGATGGCGACGACCGCGTCCTTGAGCACCCGCGGAATCTGGTCGGGCGTGACCTCGACGGTCCGGTCGAAGCCGCGGAACACACCGATCTGGCGCCCGGCGGCGTCGACGACGGTGGTCGGCTCGGCAGTGATCTGGGCCCGGGCCTCGGGAAGCTGCCCGACGGGAAGCGGCGCCTCCAGCAGCGTGGCCACGGCGACACCGGCGGCGACCGGCGGGACGATCACGGCGGCGACCACGCAGGCCACGACAAGCCGGAGCAAGCCAGCGGCCAGCCGGTGGACGCCGTTGCTGCGATCAGCCATTCCCGCCTCCGTTCGACGCGGTGCCACCTGTGCCTGCCGGGCGCGTCGTGGAGGTCGTAGGGGCGGAGCCTCCGGCGGGTTGGGTCGTCGTCGGGCCTCCGCCGTCGGAGCCGGGCGCGCCGTCGACATCGATCGAGGCCTCGGTTGTCGGCGGCTTCGGCACGCAGGCCGCCAGCGCAACGGTCCAAACCTCCTCGCCCACGGTCACGGTGGCCCGTCCGGTCGTCGGTTTGAGGCAACGCATCCGGAACTCGGCCACTCCCCGCTCGTTGGTCGAGGTGACCAGCGGTGACAGCAGCGACACGTCGTCGGTGAACGTGGCCGACACCTCGACCCCGCTCACGGGAGCGGTGACGACGATCCCGTCGGCGTCGACGTCGTTGCGGCTGATCACGACACCGAAACCGCCGCTGAGCCCGACGGTCATCGTCCCTCCGTTGACGAACTCAACCCGGGGTTCCTGGTCGACGAGTTGCAGCCCGTAGTCCCGGAAGATCTCCTCCTCGGCCTCGAGGAAGAACACGTCGGACGAGGTCATGGTGGCCGATCCCGGGATCCAGGCTCGAACCCGGTAGCGACCGCCCGTCAGATTTCGGACCGTGAACCGGCCGTCGGCACCCACGATCACGTCCCGCACACCGGTACCGGCGCTGGTGTGGCGCTCGAGGCGCACCACCGCACCCGACGCCGGCTCGCCGTCGATTCGGACGATGCCGCTGATCCGGGATTCTCCGCCGACCATCTCCACCGGATCGACCTCCGGCGCCGTGAACAAAAGCGACATCGGGCGCCGCCGGGTGTCGGGCGCGGTGTGCACCACGTAGGGCGAAGCCGGTATGTCGGTCTTCTCGAAGTCGAGCGTCACCCCGCTCAGCCGTAGCTCGGCCGGACCGTCGTCGTCCTGTCGATAGGCGTCGAGCACGAAATCCCGCTCGTGCCACATCAACCCGAGACACAACGCCATCACGACGAACAGAGCGGCCTTCAAAACGTCCACCCCGTTCCATCGACCAAAACGGCGAAGAGCTGAGCCTTTCGGCCCAGCTCTTGAGTCGTTCGGATCAGGCCATTCGGATCAGCCGATCAGACACCGATCGAATCGTGGTGGGCTCCCGGCCCACCGGGCGACGTCTACTCGGGAACGTCGATGAAGATGCACTCGCCGGGGCACTCCTCGGCGGATTCGATCACCCGCTCGAGGCCGCCGTCGGGGACTCGGGCCATACCCTCGGCGCCGGCCGGGTTGTTGGTGCCGTCGAACAGCTTTTCGGTGCCGAAGTTGTCGGCCGATTCCTTCACGTAGTAAAGCCCATCGTCCATGCCGAAGAATACGTCGGGGGCAATCTCGGCGCAGAGGCCATCACCGGTGCACAGATCTTGGTCGATCCAGACCTTGATGTCTGACATTGCATAGCTCCTTGGGGGCTAGATTACGAGTTTGGAGTTGCGAAGGAGTGTAGGGGGTGTGAGCCACGGACGGGCCAACTCCACCCACGATTCTATCGGTGCACTACCCCTGATCCCCAGGGGTTAACCTGAAGTCACGATGGGAAGACGTCTGACCAACACCGAGTCGCTGATGTGGTCGTTGGGCCAGGATCCGAACCTGGCGTCGACCATGGGAATGTTCGGTGTCCTCGCCGCCGCACCGCCGGTCGACCGCTTCGAAACGACCATGGCCAACCTGGTCGCCGCCGTCGACCGGTTGCGTCTGAAGGTCAACGATCCGCTCGGTCTCGGAGGCACCATCGGCATTCTCGAGTGGGTCGTCGACGACGCCTTCGACCTCGACCACCATCTGCGCTGGTGCAGCCTGGAGGGCAGCCCGACCGTCGACGGTCCGGAACTGGCCCGCCTGATCACGACCTTCGTCAACGATCCGTTCGACCGGACCCGCCCGCTGTGGCAGTTCATGCTCGTGTCAGGGTTGGCGGGGGGACGCGCCGCGCTCCTGGGTAAGGTCCACCACTCGATCTCGGACGGTCACGGGATGGTCCGCCTCGGTGCCCACCTGCTCGAGTTCGAACCCGACGCCCCCGCCCCCGAACGGGTCGATCTCGATGCGGTGCTCGCCACCGAGGTGGCCGAGCACGAGCGTCGCGGTGGCGACCGATGGCGGGCCGGGGCCGAACGCATGGCCGAACTGTTGCAGGGGGCTTTTCGCGATGTGCCAACGCCCCAGAGGCTGTGGGAGCTCGGCGGCGACGCCATCACCTCGGCCCGGGTCGGCGATCTCAAACTCGATCTCGGGCGAAGCTCCGATCCCGCGCCGGAGGCCGCGCCGCTATGGTCGCGGCGGTCACGGAACCGCCGGTTCGCCTCCACCGTCGAATCGCTGAGCTCGATCCGGGAGGCGGCCCGCGCCCACGAGGTGTCGGTCAACGACCTGTTCGTCGGGGCGTGCGCCCAGGCGGCCGTCCACTACCACGGCGAATACGACATCGCGCTCGATCACGTCCGGGCCACCGTCGTGATCAACGTGCCCGTCGGCGGCGGCGAGCAGGCCGATCCGCTCGATCTGGGTGAAGGCGACAACAACTTCCTGCCGGTGCCCATCGAGATGCCAGGTCACTCGGTGACCGCGGTCGAGCGGCTTGCCATCATCCGAGCCGAGATCAAGGCAAAACGGGCCATGCTCGAAGGTCGAAGCGGCGCGCTCAGCGCGCTGTCGGGGCTCGGGGCGTTCGTTCCCCCTCAGGTTGCGGCCTCGATCGTGTTGGAACAGGCCGGGAGGGTCGACTTCGCAACGAGCAACGTGGCCGGGCTGCCGATCCCGGCCTGGTTCGCCGGTCAGGAGCTGGAGAACATGTTCCCGGTCGGCCCGGTGACCGGCACGGCATTCAACATCACGATGCTCAGCTACAACGACATCTGTCAGTTTGGCATCCACATGGACCCGGCGGCCGTGACCGACCGGGAACTGCTGGTCAAGAGCATCGGTCTGAGTTTCCGCGAACTCGGAGTCGCCCGAATCTGACGGTGCGATCCGGCGGTCCGATTCAGCGGCCCGATTCAGCAG
>JAOUGG010000561.1 GCA_029857855.1 Acidimicrobiia bacterium
CCGTCGCCGTAGAGCAAGGCGGTGCCGAACACCCCCAGGGAGATGATCGCCCCCCCGATCCTCGTCGGTGCCGCCCCCGGAGCAGGAAGAACCAGCGCGGTGAGGGCGAGAATCCCGCCCTCACCGTGGTTGTCGGCCCGCATCACCAACGCCAGGTACTTCAATGAGATGACCAAGACGAGCGACCAGAACACCACCGAGGCAACCCCGTAGGCATTCGCCGGTTCGACTGCCAGCCCCGAGTGCTCGAACGATTCCCGCAGCGCGTAAATCGGGCTTGTGCCGATGTCCCCAAACACGATGCCCAACGTGGCCAGGGCCAGACCTGCAGTTCCCGACTGGCCGTGGTGTGCCCGCATCCCGTCGGTCACCGCAGCCGGCTCCTGGAACCATCGTCGGTGATGCCGAGCGGGCTCTGCTCGGCCGGCGGCTTGTCGGTCAACCGCCGGTGGCGCCACGCCTCCACAGCGACCGGCACGAGTGACACGCCGACGATCACGACGATGACCAGCTCCAGGTTGTTGCGGATCACGCCGATCCCGCCCACCAGGTGACCGAGCATCGTGATCCCTCCGCCCCACAGGACCCCGCCGACGATGTTGAACGCGACGAAGGTCCGGTAGCGCATCACCCCGATACCCGCGACGATCGGGGCGAAGGTCCGCACGATGGGCACAAACCGAGCCAGGACGACCGCTCGCGACCCGTGGCGGGCCACGAACGCCTCGGAGCGACGAAGGTGCTCGGGCCGGAAGAACCGTGACGGCGGCCGCTTTGCCAGGGTCGTGCCAACACGCCGTCCAAAGAGATAACCGACCTGGTCTCCGGTCACGGCGGCGACAATGACGACGACCAGGACCACCCCGATCGAGGGAAGCTCACCGCCGATCGTCGCCGTGGCTGCGCCGGCGGCGAACAGGAGCGAGTCGCCGGGGAGGAAGAACCCAAACAACAACCCCGACTCGGCGAACACGATGGCCGCCAGCAGAAGAAGTCCGCCGCGCTGGATCAAGAGCTCGGGGTCCAACCCCCCGAGGACCGCTATCACCGGCACCACCACGACGAGCCGTCGTTCCGACGCACCATTTCTCCACCTGCTTTCCGGCCGGGCTAACTCCCGGAGCCGCCTCACGATTCTCGTGGTCTGTGCGGAACCAGCCCCACTTCACAGACAGCCACAAGCTTACAGCGGTCTGCGGGCACAGCGCGACGGCTGGCATAGCCTCAGGATCAGGACGGGACGTTCCTCATTCAGATCCGTAGGCGGAGCTTTCGGTGGCGCCTGCGGGCCGGTCGTCGTTACTCGCCAGGAGGTCCTCGGTTGCCCGCAGCGGAAGGATCGACATCTCGACCACGGCCTCCAGGACGTGAACAGGGGTGCGGGTGGCCTCCAACAGGCCCCGGCCGATCATTTTGCCGCTGCGCCGCCCCGACGGACGACTCATCCATCCCAGCGACACGAACATCCCCAACGAGATCACGGCGATCGCCACCATCAGCCCGGTGGTCAGGATCCAACCCCAACGGCTGTTCAGACCCGGAAGTTCGACGAAATTCATACCGAAGAAACCGGTAACCAACGTCAGCGGCAGCATGATCGCAGCATAGATCGTCAAAACTCTCGTGATCTCGGTCGCCTTGCGGGCCTCAGCCCCACGGTACGCGTCAAGGGTCTCTGCCAGGGCGGAGCGTGCCTCCTCCAAGCCGGCGGCCGCCCGGTTCGCAACATCGAACGCATCCGAGAAGCGTCGGCGCCCGGAAGGACCGACGTGAGCGAACGGCGACCGGCGCAGCAGATCCAGCACCTCTCGTTGGGAATGCACGATCCTACGGACCGCGGCCACATCGGTCCTGACAGCAGACAGGTCCTCCAGCAGACTCCGATCAGCCCCAAGAGCCCGAAGCGTCAGCTCCTCGATCCGATCGTCGAACGCATCCAACACGCCGACGAGGCGTCGAGTGAGCAGGTCTGCGAGGAGCGCAACCAGCTCGTCAACCGTCCATTCGGGTTTGTCAGAAGTTTGACCGAGTCGGCTCCACATGGTGTCGATGGCCGGCGACATCCCGTCATGGATCGTCACCAGGCTGCGCTCACCGACCAGGCAGTGGACCTCGTAGGTGGCCACCCGATCGCTACGAAGTCCATGGAGGACGATCAGGAGGTGGCCCACAAAGTCGTCGACCTTCGGCAGATCGACGTCGACCACCGCATCCCGAACCGCCAAGCGATCAAGCCCAAATCGGTCAGTCAGCTCGAGAACGGCCGGGAGGTCAGCAGCCGTCGCGGTCACGTCACACCACACCCAGCCCGAATCGGGAACCGGCGGCGGCTCCACGCTCTCCACCGGTCGCAGCTTGCCAACACTGGTCAGGCTCCTCACTCGCATCGAGCAGGATTGTAGCGATCCCGGCCCCGGCGGTCAGACCAGCACGATCACTTGGCACTACCCGGCGAAGCTCGCCGGCCAGCCACTCGATGACGTCGGTCGATCCTCACCATCGACTACCGCGCTGGTAGCACCGGACTGGCCCGGCTCGGCCGCCTGTCTCTTCGGACCAAGTCGGTAGCTACGGCCGTTACCACGCCGACCTCGTCGCCGCCATGGCCACCACCGCCCAGAGGAGAACACGACGAGGCAGTGACCGACATCGACCGAGCTCACCACCTCAATAGGATCACCGTGACGATGCCGCTCGGCCCGGTTGGTCAGCGGATCATCGACCTCGTCAAAGTCGACGATTTCCAGACCTACCCCGCAGCCTGAGCCGGCAACGACAACCGGACCGCTACCGAAACCACACTGCAACTGGTTCAAATCTGTCGGGTGCCAAAGTGGGTGAAGCGCCCCGGGTTTAGTAGAGGGCGGGTTCTCCCGGGATCGGTTGATCCTGGGGGTTGTTGTGATGGTGGTACTGGGTCTCGAACTCAATCGGTGGGACGTAGCCCAACGCGCTGTGGAGGCGGGTGTTGTTGAACCACCACACCCAGTCCAAGGTGGCGAGCTCGAGGTCGCCGACGCCTCGCCAAGGGCCGTCGTGGCCGACGCATTCGGTCTTGTACAGCCCGATCGTGGTTTCGGCTAGGGCGTTATCGAACGATCGCCGACGGTGCCGATCGACGCCACTGCGCCGGCGTTGGCGAGCCGCTCGGTGTATCGAATCGCACAATATTGCTCGGGCTCAACGGGTCGTCGCTGTGATGCGCCGGTCTTGACCGCCTTGCCCCGCCGCACACCGACCAGCCCATTGGCTCGCATCAGCCGTTCCACCTGGCAGCGGGGCACGTGCCCCAACTCCAGGTGCTCTCCCCGGGCCTGTTCACAGC
>JAOUGG010000562.1 GCA_029857855.1 Acidimicrobiia bacterium
CAGGCTCCGGTCAGCCGCTCCCAGGGAAGCTGACATGAGCGTGGACATGACGGTTCGCGACGCCGACGAAGACCATCCCCGGGAGATCCGTCGAGCGGCCTGCAACTCCCCTGGCAGCTCCCGGTGCATCGTGCAGCGGCGGTGGCGGGCCATGGGGACCGACGCTCACCTCGTCGTGGTTGGAACCACCGCCGGCACGACGAACGACGGGCGACAGGCACTCGAGAGCCTGGCCGACGCCGCCGTCGACCGAATCAGCGAGCTCGAGGCCCGGTGGAGCCGCTTCCTGCCCAGCAGCGAGATCAGTGTTCTCAACCGTGACGGATGGGCCGCTGTCTCGCCGGAGACCTTCGCTCTGATCGACCGAGCGATCGCGGCCTGGCGTGAGACCGGCGGGCGATTCGACCCCCTCCAGCTGCGACAACTCCAGCAGCTCGGCTACGACCGGCCGTTCGATCGCCTCGACCGACCGTTTGATCGCCTCCGCCATCCTGCCGTTCCTGATCGCCCGGCTCCAGAGGAGCGGGCCGACGATGTCGGCGCACCTGTCGATTCCCTCCCGACGGGCTGCGCCGGCATCGTCCTCGATCCCTACAGCCGAACCGTGGTACTGCCCGGCGCGCCGGCGGATGCGACGACCGGGCCGACGCCCATGTTCGACCCCGGCGGGATCGGCAAAGGCTTCGCCGCCGACCTGGTCGTGGAGGAGCTGCTGGCCGCCGGAGCGGCGGGTGCACTGGTCAACCTGGGCGGAGATCTTCGGGTCGAAGGCGTACCACCGGCCGGTTGCGGCTGGGTGATCGAGATCGGCGAGGACGCCTGGTCGAAAGAACCGCCGGCCGTGCTCGAACTGGAGCGGGGCGGCGTGGCGACATCCACGCCGTTGCGCCGGCGATGGGCCGAAGGGGCCCATCATCTGCTTGATCCGGCGACCGGACGGCCGGCGGAGCACGGTCCCGCTCTCGTCACCGCGATCGCCGGTGAGGCATGGTGGGCCGAGGCGGCCGCCACGGCGCTGGCGGTGGGAGGCCGGCCCGGTGCGAATGCCGCCTCCGGTGCTCCTCGCCGCTTGGCCAACGTGGCCACGCTCACCGTCGACTTCGACGGCACGATGGCCCTGACCGGCGGATTCGAACGATTCGCCCGCCGGTTGTCCGACGCAGCAGTGGTAGCAGCCACTCAAGAAGACGGAGGTAAACGATGATGACAGCCGGCACCGGACTGCTCGCCGAGGGACCGACCGTCGTGCCCGAACAGATCTGGTGGTACGTCGCCCGTTCGGGCGGCATCGTGGCGCTGCTCCTGGCCGGATTGTCGGTCGTGTGGGGGTTGTTGCTGTCGACCCGTGTCACCGGCGGCCGACCGACGCCGAAGTGGCTCACCTCGCTGCATCGCCACCTCGGTACCCTCACCGTCACGTTCACATCGGTCCACGTGGCGGCCCTCGTTGCCGACGACTACGTCGACTTCGGCTGGTCCGACGTGCTCGTCCCCCTCGCCTCGGACTGGAAGCCGGTCCCGGTGGCCTTCGGCGTCATCGCCTTCCACCTGCTCATCGCGGTTCAGATCAGTTCGTTGCTGATGAAGCGGCTGCCCCGTCGATACTGGAAGCTGATCCACCTGTCGAGTTTCGGTCTGCTGTGGGCCGGTCTCGTGCACGGCGCCACCGCCGGATCCGACGCCACGAACCCGCTCTACACGGTCGCCATGGCGGTGCTGGTGTGTGCGACCCTGTTCCTCACGTTGTTCCGTGTGCTGGCAGGCCGTCGGCGGCGCCGGCCCGATGTCGCGTCGTCGATTCGTGACCGTGCCGTCACCCGCGCCGCCGATCGGGTGAATACCGTGGTGTCATGAGACTTCTGGTGGTCGAGGACGAGATGGCGATGGCCGAGTCACTGCGTGCCGGTCTGGAGGCGGAGGGGTTCGCCGTCGACGTCGCGGGCGACGGGGAGGAAGCTCTCTGGTACGCGGCCGAGGTCGACTACGACGCGATCATCCTCGATTTGATGCTGCCGAAGGTCAACGGTTTCGTGGTGTGTCGAACGCTGCGGGAGAGGGAGAACTGGGTGCCGGTGCTGATGCTCACGGCGAAGGACGGCCATCTCGACGAGGCCGAAGGGCTCGACACCGGCGCCGACGACTACCTGACCAAACCGTTCTCGTTCGTGGTGTTGCTGGCCCGCCTTCGGGCCCTTCTGCGGCGAAGGGGCCGCGAGCGGCCCACTGTGCTCCGGGCCGGGCCGCTCGGTCTCGACCCGGCCCGCAGGGAGGTGCACCACGGTGACGAACCAGTGGCGCTGACGGCCAAGGAGTTCGCCGTCCTCGAATACCTGATGCGACGAGCCGGCGACGTGGTGCCCAAACCCGACATCCTTGCCAATGTGTGGGACTTCAACTTCGACGGCGACCCGAACATCGTCGAGGTCTACATTCGGTCGCTGCGACGCAAGATCGACGAGCGGTTCGACCGGACCTTCATCGAGACCGTCCGGGGGGCCGGCTACCGACTGATCGTTGCCACCGAAGGCGACGAGGCTACGACCGGCGCCGGCATCGAACCCGGGACGGGGAGCCGGTCATGAATCCGCTGACCCGTCTCGGCATCCGGGGTCGTTCTGCCGTGCTCGCCGCCGGTGTCGTTGTCGTCGGCCTGGCGATCGGCGGGCTCGCCCTGTTGACCCTGTTCCGCTGGCAGCTTCTCGAATCGCTGGATCAGACCCTGGCCCAGGCCGCCGTCGACCGGGCCGCACAGCTCGAGCAGGGAGCGGACCCGTCGATGCTGACCGCTCAGCTCAACGAGGAGTCGATGGTCTGGATCGGCACCCCCGACGGCCAGGTGGTGGCCGTCAACGGCCATCTCATCCCGTTGGAGAATCCGGTCGAGGCAGTCGATCGGTCACGCGACGATGACGACGGCAACCAGGAGCGAGAGGATGAGCTCGAACAGCAACTTCCCGAACGAGTCGACGAACCGGAGGAATCGGACGACCGGAGTGACCGCACGGACGTTTCCAACGACGACGGCCGCATCGCCGAGCCCGCCGAGCCCGCCGAGCCCGCCGAGTCCGAGGAGATCGACGACGACGAAAGCGGAATGGGCCGGACGACCGCCGTTCCGGCACCGGCCGTCATCGGTTCGACGGCCGCAGCGCTGGTCCGGTATTCGACCGGTGGTATCGCAACCCACCAGTCCGCAACCTCCGAACCCGACCCTCGACCGGCAACGGAGTCGACCTTCCAGCTGGCCGATGGCTCCTACGGCACGGTCTCGTTGCTGGTCGAGGAACAGTACCAGTTCGAGGGCGGAGAGCGGGAGCGCAAG
>JAOUGG010000563.1 GCA_029857855.1 Acidimicrobiia bacterium
TGGGTGAGATCGTTGTCGACCCGACCCCGGTCGTCGACCAGACCGCAATGGCCGTGGCTCGTGTACTCGTCGAGACAGAGGTCTGCCATGAGCACCATGTTGTCTCCGAAGTCGGCGGCCAGATTGCGCAGCGCAACCTGCACGACCCCGTCGGGATTCCAGGCCTCAGTGCCCTCGGGATCCTTGGCCGCCGGTATGCCGAACAGGATGACCGCCGGGATACCGAGCCCGGCGAGGCGCTCGACCTCGACCCGGAGGCTGTCCTGACTGTGCTGAACCACACCGGGCAGCGACTCGATCGGCGCCGGCTCGGCGATGTCCTCCCGCACGAAAAGAGGGGCCACCAGATCGTTGACCGACAATTCGACTTCGGCGACGAGACGACGCATGGCCGGGGTCGTGCGCAGTCGACGCATTCGACGTTGGGGGAAAGTCACCGCTCCAGGATAGTTCCCCGGCCCCGATCAGCGTCCGAGCCGCTCGGGGACGAGCAGCGTGGCCAGCGTGGCGATCAAGCCGTCCTCGGTGTGCGGATCGGCGACAGCGGTGACCGGCACGCCGAGCCGCTCGGCCCGCTTGGCGGTGCGGGGACCGATGCAGACCGCGACCGGGGGCACAACGTCGGCCCCGAACCGGTTGACGAAGCGGGTCACGGTTGAGGGCGAGGTGAAGGTCACGGCTGCGGCGTCGGTGATGGTGCGGGTGAAGGCGGCCTCGTCGTCGGGATCGTCGAGCGGGTCCGGCGACACGGTCCGGTAGGCGATCACGTGATCGACCCGGTAGCCCTTCTCCGACAGGCCTTTCTTGACCGTGGCGCCGCCAAGCTCGGCGAGTGCCGCCAGCACCCGGATCGGGGGGCCGTCGTCGGGAGCCGGGTCGAACTCCGCAGCGAGATCCAGGGCCGTGGCCCGCTGCGGGGTGAAGTGCACAGGCCACCCGTTGGCCTCCGCCTCGGCGGCGGTGGCCGGGCCGACGGCCCCGACCCGGAGGTGGTCGGGCCACGGCCTGTCGACCTGTTCGAGCATCCGGGTCACCGCCCGAACGCCGTTGGCCGAAGTCACGATCAACCAGTGGTACAGGTCGAGTCCAGCCACGGCCGCCTCGAGCGCGTTGCCGCCATCCTGGGGCGGTCGGACCTCGATCATCGGGACGCTCAGCGAATCGAGGCCCACCTTGTCGAGTCGACGGGCCAGCGCCGCGTTGTGTTCGGCCGCCCGGGTCAGCACCACTCGGGGTCGCTCGCCGTCGGGATCCGGACCCGAGGCGCCACCGTCGGTCACGAGGTCACGGCCTCCAGCGACTTGCGGAGTGTGCGGGCCAGGACCCGACCGGGTTCGGCGTCGACCGGGCCGACCTCGGTGTGGCGCTGCAGATGGCCGAGGTCGGCGGCGGCCAATACGCCCTGGATGGTGATCTCGACCCTCCGATCCCCGGCGGCCACGGTCGCGTGGGCGCCGGCGGGAAGGGTGCAGTCACCACCGAGTTCGGCCAGAAAGGAGCGTTCGGCCTCCACCGCCAGGCGGGTGATCGGATCGTCGATCGCCCCGACCAGGGCCCGCAGCTCACGATTGTCGGTTCGGGTCTCGACGGCCAGCGCCCCTTGGCCGACCTGGGGCACGAACCAGTCGGGGTCGAGGGGGTCGATCACGTCGATCTCGGCGTCGAGGCCGAGACGTTCGAGTGCGACGGCGGCCATGATCAGGCCGTCGACCCGACCATGGTCGGCAACAGATCCACCGGGCTGTTCGAGACGGGCCAGGCGGGTGGCGATGTTACCCCGCAGGTCCGTGAACACCGCGCCGCGACAGCGATCGAGCAGGAGCGCCCGCCGCCGGTTGGATCCGCTGGCCAGTACCGGCTGTTCGCCGGCGGCGAGCCGATCGGCCAGCTGCTCGAACGAGATACCGACGAGGGCGTCCCGGGCGTCGCCCCGTTTCGGATACGCGGCCACGGTCAGCCCCTCGGGGGTCAGCGCCTGAAGGTCTTTGGCCGAATGCACCGCGATGTCAGCGTGGCCGGCGGCCACGACCTGCTGGATCTCCTTGCTGAACGCACCCTTGCCGCCCAGATCGGCGATGGAGCGTTCGAGATGGAGATCGGCGAACGTGTCCGAGGGCACCATGACGACGTCCAGCTCCGGCTCGACTTGGCAGAGCAGCTGGGCCACGTGGTTTGCTTGCCACATCGCAAGCGGACTTCGTCGGGTTGCAATCCTGAGTTCCGTGCGAACAAGGGTAACGGTGCTTGTCGCCAAGCGGCTCGCCGAAATCCACCCATCCCACCCCCGACCCGGGATTCCGCCGAGGCCCGACCCGATCTACCGAGGAGACGACTGAACATGAGTGCGAACGCCGAAAAGGCCTACGAGGCGATCCAGGCGCAACTGGGCCAGGAGGCCAAGGCCGGCGACTGGATGGAGATCGATCAGGATCGGGTCAACGCGTTCGCGGATGCCACCCTCGACCACCAGTTCATCCACATCGATCCCGAGCGCGCCGCTCAGACCCCCTTCGGCGGACCGATCGCCCACGGCTTCCTCACGCTCTCGCTGCTCGTGCACCTGTCGACATCGATCCCCAACGAGACCCCGCCGCTCGACGGCCTCCTGATGCTCGTGAACTACGGCCTCAACAAGGTGCGGTTCATCAACCCGGTCCCGGTCGGCTCCCGCGTGCGGGCCACCTCGCAGCTCGGCGAGGTCACGCTCAAGGGCAATGCGGTCGACATGATCAACAATATGACGGTCGAGATCGAGGGCCAGGACAAGCCGGCGCTCGTGGCCGATTGGATCTCCCGCATGGTCTTCGCCTGACCCTGCACGAATTCTGGTAGCAAATGGCGAGGTGTAACCTCGCCATTTGCTACAAATCTTCAGCCGGGCGGGTCAGGCGGAGCTGTGGGCCAGCACCGGACCGTCGACGTCGACGAAATACTCGAAACCGAGACGGTGCTGGGCCGTGCCCCGCTGCTGGTAGAAGCTGAGGATCTGGAGTTCGGTGGCCAGATCGACCTGGCGGACGACAACGCCTTCGGGCACGTCGAGCGCCGTGCCGGTGAAGTTCAGGATCGACGTGATACCGGCCGCGACCACCGCATCGGACACAGCCTGACCGGCCTCGGGCGGCGTGACGATGACCGCCACCGAGATGCCGTGAGCCTCGATCACCGAAGGCAGCTCGTCGAGATGATGGACGGGCAGATCGGCCACGGTGGTGCCGACCTTGGTGGTATCGACGTCGAACAGCGCCCGGACCGGGAAGCCCCTGTCGCTCATGCCCGTGTAGTTGGCCAGTGCCCGACCGAGGTTGCCGGCGCC
>JAOUGG010000565.1 GCA_029857855.1 Acidimicrobiia bacterium
TCTCTCGCTCGGGGCCGACGATCTCGAGTGCGGAACCCAATATCCGGTTCACGAGCCGGCGTTCGTCGATCTGGTCGCCTCCGGTGGCGAGGCCGGCCCTGAGCACAACAACTGCTCGGGCAAGCACACCGGCTTTCTGTCGATCTGCCGCCACCTCGATCTGCCGACTGCCGGCTACATCCAGTCCGACCACCCGCTGCAGCGTGATCACATCACACCGGCCATGGCCGAACTCTGCCGCTTCGATCCCGGCGCCCAGACCCCGGCGATCGACGGCTGCGGCATCCCGGTGTGGGAGGTTCCGCTCGACGATCTGGCCCGGGGGTGGTCCCGGCTCACCGACGTCGGTCCAGGTTTGACCCTGCTGCGGGCGATGATCGCTGAGCCGTGGTTCGTGGCCGGAACCGATCGAAGCTCCACCCGGTTCATGATCGAGGGCCTCGTGCCGGTGGCGGCCAAGGCCGGGGCCGAGGGTGTGTACTGCGCAGCATTGGTCGACACGGGAACGGCGATCGCGCTCAAGGTGCGTGACGGTGCTGCCCGGGCGGCCGATGTGGCCATGGAACACATCCTGGTCGGCCTCGGAGCCGTCGACGCCATCGAGCACCGGTTGCACAATCGGGCGGGGACCGTCGTCGGGTCGATCGAGGTCCGGGCATGACGAGCGCCCCCGCCTTGCGTGCGGTTCGGAAGTGGACCATGCGCCAATGGCTGGGGGCGGCCGTCGGCGCTGTCGCCGTTGCGCTGCTCGTCGGGCTGCCGACCGACGTGATCCCCAATCCGGTTTTCGGTCGACCCATCTCCGTGACCTGGTGGTCCTACCCGGTGCTGGCCGTCACGGCCCTGCTCGGCGGCCTGCTCATCGGGACCTACGTCCAACCTCACCGGCTGGAAACGGGTTCCGCCGACCAGCCGCTCGACGCCGGTGCCGAACGGCAGGCGAAGACCGGCGGCGCCGCCGGTCTGCTCTCCTTCTTCGCCGTCGGCTGCCCGGTCTGCAACAAGATCGTCCTGCTTGCGGTCGGAACCACCGGTGCCCAGCAGTGGTTCGAACCACTTCAGCCGGTTTTGGCCGTGTTGTCGGTCGGACTGCTCGCGTATGCGCTGTGGTCGCGGCTGTCGTCGGTCGACAGCTGCCCGGTTCCGGTTCGGTCTTCCACCCACTGATCGGTCGCCGCGGACGTCCGGTCGAAGTCGATCCTGCTGACGACGGAACCTTTTGCCCCCACAGTGACTTTGACCTGGGGAAGGCGCCGGCAATGAAGACCGGTGCACAGGAAGGCGGCAAGAGGCAATGGTTCGGACACTCGTGATCACCGCGTTGGGGCGGGAATCGTTCACGGAGCGACAACCGCGACGGCTCGACCGGCTCCACGGCGATCGGCCTGGACACGTTGCCGATCGAGACCTATCAGCTTCGCTACGAGATCTGGTTCCAGTCGGGTGAGGAGGCCATCGAATTGGGTGCGGCGGCCTGTTTCGTTTCGGCGATGTTGGAAGTGGTCGAGTCACGTTTCCGTCGCAAGACCCCGATCGCCGACGTCTCGTTGACGGCCGCCGTCTAGCCGCCGCCCCTCACCTCGCTCCAAGCGGGACATGGCGAGCGCGCCCAGCGCGGGTCCGGGCGCCAACATCAAGAACGCGACACCCCAGCCGGCCGCATCGCGAACAAGGGGTACGAGGAAGATCGTGAATACGGTGAGGACGAAGCCGAGCGACAGCTGCAAGGTCAGCGCAGTACCTATGACCCGCGCTTCGACGACCTCCGTCACGATGGTGGAGAACTGGGCACTGTCGGCCACCACCCAGAAGCCCCAGAACAGGGCGAGTGGGACCACGATGAACCAGGGTGCATCGGCAGCGAAACCGATGAGGGCGGCGGTCAGACCCGACCAGCGGAGGGCACGGCCCGCCGCTCGTGGCCGGCTGACGGCATCGCTCAGACGTCCTACGTGGACCGAGCCGGCCGCTCCGATACCGATGGCGGCGAAGGCGGCGAACGACGCCGCCCGCTCGGTCAACGACTCCTGGAAGAACGCGGCGATCCAGGCCCACATCGCATACAACTCCCACATGTGCCCGAAGTAGCCGGTGGAGGCCAGGAGGAATTTTCTGTTGGTGACGATGCCGCGCACGTGGCCGAGCGAAATGCGGGTTGGGGCGGAGCCGAACGGGCCGTCGTCGGCCACGAACTCGGCGATCAGCCCGCCGACGACGGTGATCGCCGAGGCGATGGCCAGCGTGCCCTTCCAGTGCAGGCCGCCGAGGGCGTTGATGAGGTGGGGGAGGGCCGAGCCCACGGTCAACGCACCGATCATCACCCCGAGCGCCAGACCCCGACCTGTCCGGTACCACGACGACATCGCCTTCAGTGCCGGTGGGTACACGGCGGCGAGCGCAGCCCCGGTGGCGAAGCGGGCGACCAGGCCCAGGCTGTAGCCCGGGGCCACGAGGAGCAACGCGTTGGCGGTGGCGGCCAGGAGGGTGCCGACGAGCACGAGGCGGCGGGGACCGAAGCGGTCGGCCAGACCGGTCAGCGTGATGAGGACGGCACCGCTGACGAACCCGAGTTGGACGGCGATCACCAGCCAGGCCAGCGCCGCGGCCGACAGATCCCACGCCTCCGACAGCTGCCCGGCGACCGCCGAGGTCGAGAACCAGGGGCTCATGGCCAACACCAGGGCCAGGGCCAGGATCAGAAGCTGTCTCCTGGCCTCGGCCGCGGTGCCGTCCGCCATATCGACGGTGTCGGTGGGCCCCGGTCTCATTGCCTGGTGCTAACCGAACAGACCCCGGGGAACATTCCCACGGTGGGGGTTCGACAGCAGTGCCGGTAGTCTTGAGTGGTTGTTATCGCCACCTGGACTGCGTCTGCGGACGTGGTTGCGGTGGATCGTAAATCGAATCCCCTCGCCAAAGACCTCAGGTTCCGGCAAGGTCCAGCCCCGTCGACATGATCTGCGGAGCGGCCTGCCGGGGAAATCCTGGAATAGGCGATCGAACTTCTCCAATTCCCTCTCGTCTTTCGGGTGGCGTGTTGGCTGCGGTTGATCGGCGAATCAGGGCGTCGATCACCGGTGGCAACATGTCATGTCCAACCGAGAAACGAGAGGAGGTGTGATGGACAACCCACGTCCGGAGAAGGTAGCGATCGTTACCGAGGTCAAGGAACGCCTGGAGAACGCCACGTCGGTGGTGGTCACCGAGTACCGCGGCCTCACGGTGTCCGAGATGCAGGAACTGCGTGGTCAGCTGCGTCCGAGCGGCGCCCGGTACAAGGTGTACAAGAACACCCTGGTCC
>JAOUGG010000564.1 GCA_029857855.1 Acidimicrobiia bacterium
GTCGCCCCGCCGCAGCGAACCGATCCGAAAGTCCTGGTCGGCGTCCTCCTCCACGATGGCCACCTCGATGTCGGGCGCCTCCTGATGCAGGCGGCGGAAGATCTGCGGCAGCACGCGGGCCGAGATCGACTGGAACGTGCCGACGGCGAGTTTGCCAGAGACTCCTCGACCGAATCGGTCGAGGTCGTGCTCCGCCCGTTCGACGGCCTCGATGAGGATGTTGGCGTGCTGCAATATCAGCTCGCCGGCCGCAGTGAGTTCGGGACGGCGGGGGCCCGACGGCCGGTCGAACAGCGGTTGCCCGACCATCTGCTCCAGCGCCGCCACCTGCTGGGAGATCGCCGACTGGGTGAATCCGAGCCGGGTCGCGGCCTTGCCGAAGGTGCCTTCTTCAGCCACAGCTCGTAGGGCGAGAAGGTGTCGTGTGCTCAGCTCGTTCCACATGTGATCAATGATAAGTGATACTAATGAATACTGCAAATAATCATCGCTTTTGATGTTGGCAAGCCGGTCGTAGGGTGGGTACATGCAACAGATTCCCAGCACCGAAGACCTCGCCCGACTCGGAGCCTCGATCCATGATCACGGGTTCCGACCCAACGAACAACAACTGACCGACATCGCCATCCTGGCCCGTCAGGTCCGGCCCGACTGGGTCGTTCTCGATGTGGCGACCGACCGGGCCTACCCGGACGTCGTCCGTGCTCGAGCCCTCAGCCGGCTGAGCGCCGACTGGCAGTCGATCCGGCTCGAGCTCGAAACATTCCGAGCCCGATTCGAGGCCGACCTCGACGCTCTCCTGGCCAGGTGGAACGCCCATCAGGATCTCCGGCTGGCAGGCGCCCACATCCCCGAGCTCGTCGACTCCCGCAGCCGGCTCGACACCCTCCGGCTCGGAATGGGCCGATACCGGCAGCTTGTGTCACGATAAACAGGTGACGACGGGGTTGGACCAGACACTCAACCGGTTGGTCGCTGAGGCCCACGCGGCCTACCGGTCGGCCAACCCCGTAAGCGCCCGCTGGCATGCCGACGCCTGTCGCGTGCTGCCCGGAGGAAACACCCGCTCGGTCCTGCACTTCGATCCGTTTCCGTTCCGGGTGGCGTCGGCCCACGATCAGGTACTGATCGACGTCGACGGCCACCACCACACCGACTTCTGCGGCAACTACACCGCCGCCCTCCTCGGGCACTCACCGGCCACCATCCAAGCGGCAGTGGCCGAGGTTTTGAACGAGGGCTGGGCGCTCGGGGCCACCCATCCTCGAGAGGTGGAGCTGGCCCAACTCATCTGCGAACGGTTCCCGTCGATCGACCAGGTCCGGTTCACGAACTCGGGCACCGAGGCCAACCTCATGGCCATCGGCACGGCGCTCCACCACGTCGCCGCTGCGGGAGCAGACCAGGAGCGCCGCGCCATCGGGGTGTTCGATCACGCCTACCACGGCGGTGTCCTGTCGTTCGGTCCGCACGGCGGGCCGCACAACCCGATGAACGTGCCGCACCGTTTCCGGGTGGCCCACTTCGACGACATCGCCGGACTCGACGAACTGTTCCAACCCGATCTCGCCTGTGTGCTGGTCGAACCGGTGCAGGGATCCGGCGGGTGCAAACCGGCAACGGTCGGGTTCCTCCAGGAGCTGCGCCGCCGCTGCGACGACACCGGGACCCTGCTCATCTTCGACGAGGTGATGACGTCCCGCCTCGCCTTCGGCGGGGCGCAGCAGCGATTCGATGTGATGCCCGACCTGACCACGCTGGGCAAGTATCTGGCCGGAGGCATGACCTTCGGCGCGTTCGGCGGCCGGCGAGACATCATGGCCGCCTTCGATCCCTCAGCCGAGGGCTCCCTGACCCAAGCGGGCACCTTCAACAACAACATCGTCTCGATGACGGCGGCCATCACCGCCCTCCGCCACGAACTCGACGCCGACACGCTCGGCGAGGTCAACGCCCGCGGTGACCGCCTCCGCGCCGACCTCCAGTCGGCTTTCACCGAAGCGGGGATCGGCGCCTGGGTCACCGGACTCGGCTCGATGTTGTGCGTGCACAGCGACGACGACCGCCTCGTCGAGCTCTACTTCCACGCCATGCTGGCCGAAGGTCTGTACCTGGCCCGGCGCGGTTTCATGGCGCTGTCCAAAGCGGTCACCGACGACGACTGCCGTCGCCTCGTCGACGCCACGGCCGAGTGGGCAGCCGAGATCAGCGGAAACGAGCGCTGAGTGGCCGACATCGCCCCGGTGGCGGCCGTCGGCGGCGACGGCGCAACCGTCGACACAACTGTCGACGCAACCGGTTCGTCGTCGCTGGCCGGGCTGCTCGGCGCCGCGCTGGCGGTCACCGCCTGGGGTTCGGCCAGTGTTCTGGTCAAGGCGATCGACATGGGCGGACTGGCCGTCGGCGTCTACCGATTCCTGCTCCACTTCCTGGCCATCGCGGTCTGGATGCGGTTCCGGGGCACGCCGTTCTCGCTGCGGGCGCTTCGCCTATCGGCGTTCGGTGGTGTCGCCCTGGCGCTCGACGTCGCCTTCTTCTTCACCGCGGTCAAGGAAACCTCGGTGATCAACGCCACCCTCATCGGGGCCCTCCAACCGATTCTCGTCGGTGTGGTGGCTGCTCGGTTCTTCGGCGAGAAGATTCGCTCCCGAGACGCCCTGTGGTCGATCGTGGCTCTGGCCGGAGTGTTCGCCGTCGTGGTGACTGCATCCGACAGCGCCGTGTCGAGCCTGAAGGGTGACCTGCTGGCGGTCGGTGCGCTGGTGTCGTGGAGCGCTTACTTCGTCGCATCGAAGCAGTCCAAGGGCTCCTTGACCTCGACCGAGTTCACGGCGGGAGCCGCCCTGTGGACCGGTTTGTTGAACCTCCCGTTGGCCATCGCCTTCGGTCAGGATCTGTCGATGCCGACGGTTCGTGATCTGGCCCTGATCCTGGTCATCACATTCGTGGCCGGTGTGTTCGGGCACAGCCTGATGAACTGGTCGCTGGTTCAGATTCCGCTGTGGGTCGGCTCGACGTTCACGCTGATGATTCCGGTGGCCGCGTCGGTGATCGCCTGGGCTGTGCTCGGCGAACCCCTGACCGTGGCCCAGGTGCTGGGCACGGCTGTGGTGCTGGCGGCGCTCGCCGCCATCGTGATCAGCCAGTCGGCGCCGGCGCGCCGGCAGCGTCGGAGTGCGGCGGCAGTCGCCTGAGTCCCCCGTCATGGTTTCCCGGAGCGCTATACACTGGTAGCTCGTGCTGGTGGTGAATGGGGAGACGAACGGTGGGGACGGTGACGGAGACCGGCGGCGGTCCGATG
>JAOUGG010000567.1 GCA_029857855.1 Acidimicrobiia bacterium
GTTGTCAGCAGCTCGTCGATCCCGGTCGCGGGGTCACCGGGCCGCAGCACCAGCTCGGGTCGGACCCGGCTGAGCGCGCCGGCGATCGACTGAATTGAGGCGTCGCCGCCTCCATCGCCACGATCAACCGTGGCGATCAGCGCCACCGGCGCGTCGTTCTCGATCGCCGTCAAATGCGTCAACGGTCCGCCCAACCTCGCTCCGATGGTCGGGTCAGGTGAACCGAGCTCGTAGCCGACGACCGACAGAGCCTGGGCCAGCGGTTCGGTTGCGTCGTTCAGTACGGCCATCGGCGAACTCTCCATGATGCAGTGGTCTCGATACCAGGCCATCGGACCGAGTGCCGAGAGGCGATCGGCGGCTTGACGGTCACAGCAGTCCTTTCGATTGTTGGGTGACGACGTCGACGACTTCGGCCACCAGGCGATCGCCGCGCTGGCCCGCCTCGACCCGATACAGCGGTTTGCCACCGATCACGGCGGTCAGCGGCCGATGCACCGGGTGGCCTGTGCGCAGGACATCGCCGGGCTGGAGTTGGTTCACGACAGGTGCGGACACCGGAAAGGAGTCGAACTGGACCAAAGCCTCGAGGTTGACCGATCCCAATGCCCTGACGGCTTGCGGCGTGTACCGACCCTCGGTCCTCGATCTGGCTCCGGCCTGTCGGCGGTCAACGAACTCGGCGAAGGTCTGCAACGTGATCGTGGGTAGCCCGATCTCGATGTTTCCCTGCTGAGCACCGGTGTCCACGGTCAGCACGAGGAACGTCAGATCAGGAGTGGCCGACGACAACGCCGCCTCTCGACCTTCGACATGCACGATTCGAGTTCCACCACCCAGCAACAGCTGGGAGGTCGTCAACTCGACCAGCGGTTCGATGATCAGTTCGATCACCGAGTACTCGAGGGCGCTCAACGTTCGCAGCGGCCCGACATCGATAGTGGGGTCGCCGAGCAGGTGAACCAGGATCGACAGCGAGATCTCCCGATCGACCAGGATCAAACCCCGCTCCTGCCAGCTGGTGAAGTGCAACAGCGCCCAGTCGACCTCGCGTTCCGGCGGGGGAAACCCGACCCGCAATTCGCCCGCGGAGACCGCCCAGCCTGCGTTCCAGGTCGCCATGACCTCCGTGGCCAACCGAGCAACCTCGCTCGCCGAGTGACGAAATGCACCACTCCGATGGGAGGCCAGCCACACCGATCGCCCGAAATCGTGGCGAGTCTCGTTGACCGCGACGGATTCCGGCCCCTCGGGCGAGGCCGGGTCCGGTCGTTCGGATCCAGCATCGACGCCGGTCACCTCGAAAGACGACTCGGCGTCGGCCGTGCTTTCGGTCGATCCATCCATCCTGGTCCATATCGGAAGGCTCGGAACGACTTAAAGGCATTATCACGCAAAGGCATTATCACGCAAAGGCATCAACCAGAGGCATCACGCAACGCATCACGCAAAGACAGGGCCAACGACGATCCGACCCTACTTTCTTCAAGGACTGAGCCGAACCGGCCGACAGATGCGGTGTGACGATCTCCACCGGTCCCGCCGAGCGGGGAGGCGGCACCGCCAGCGCGGCCGCCGCCCGAACCGGTCTGAGCGCGTCCGAGCAGAGGATGGTCACGGAGAACATCGGCCTCGTTCACCACATCGCGTCGCGGGTGGTTCACCGATTTCCGTCCGACTACGACCGCGACGATCTGGTCCAGGTGGGAACCCTCGGACTCATCGACGCCGTCCGCCGATTCGATCCAGATCGTGGCGTCCGTTTCTCCGGCTACGCCGGTCGCCGGATCGAGGGAGCGATCACCGACTACCTGCGCTCGACCGACTGGGCCCCTCGATCGGTCCGGAGCCGACGGCGAATCCTGGCGATGGCTGAAGCCCGAGGGGCGACGACCGACGACGAGGTCAGCCGCCTGTCCGGACTGGACCCGGACACCGTGCGGCGGGTCAGGGCCGACGTGGAGCGGGCCAACCTGCTGTCCTTCGAGCGTGTTGTGGATGCCGGAGCCGACGTGAATGACGGCAACCACAGCATCGACACCGAGCTGCTGCGGGAGGAGTCGGCCCAGACGCTGCGTTCGGCACTCGATCGCCTGCCGTCACGACAGCGGATGCTGGTCGAAGCCCACTTCCTCGACGGAAGAACCCTGACCGAGATCGGTGAGGCAATGGGCGTGACCCAGTCGCGCGCCTCGCAGCTCAAAGCCGAGGCGTTGGCCACGCTTCGACGACAGCTGAGCGAGACGCTCGGCTGACCAAACCCGCCGGGGAGCCGGACGCGGCCACCGGGTCCTGCTTGCGAAAGTTTTCTCATACCCGTACCGGCACCTGCCGACTCTTAAGTATGAAAACCATGTCGGTCGAAGAACTGCCCCGGTTGGGGAAGCTGCTCTGGAACTACCGGCATGCCCTGGATCGGCTCGAGTTCTGCCTCGAAACCCAGGTGCGTTTCATGAACGAAGGCGATGACCGTTGGGGTTCGCACGTCGCCGATCTGATCGAAGACGTTGGCGATCGAATTGGTCTACTCGATCTCGAGCGGAGCGTCCTCCTGGGCGACCAGCCGCTCCCTTTGAGCGATCTGGCTCCCACCCTGCCCGAACCATGGCCACCGATCGTGGTCGACCACGAATACGAACTGCAGTCGGCCGTCGATCGCATTCAGCGTCTCGTCGCCCACCACCAGCTCGCGCTGGAGGAGCACCGGGCGAGCCTCGACCGCCTGTCCGAACTCATCGCCCCGACGCCGACATCGCGTACCTACGACCGGTTGGGCAGGACCCAGAGCACCTCGGACCGCAACGCCATACTGTTCGACGGGCGGATGTGAGATGGGTTCCTTCGGTACGCTCAACACCGCCTACACCGGTCTTTCGACCCATGCCCGCCGTCTCGATGTCATCGGTGAGAACATTGCCAATGCGTCGACGCCGGGTTACCGCCGACGCCGCGTGGACCTTTCGGCCATCGAGGGCCCGAACAGCATCGGGGTCTTCAGCGGCGCCAAGCGAGTAGGCCGCGGCGTCGAGATCAATTCGATCGATCGGGTCATCGATCCGCTCCTCGAGCAGCACGCTCGAACCGAAGCCGGACGGGCGTCGGAACTCAACGTCGCAGCGGCTGCGCTGGCCGACCTCGAGGAGCGATGGAACGCCTTCGACAACGGCGGACTGAATCGGGCATTGCTCGACCTCGGGACCGCCTTCGACAATCTGGTTAACAATCCGGAACTCACCGCCAATCGTGTTCTCGCACTGCAAGCCGGCGAGACCTTGGCCGCCGAAGTCCGTCAAGCGGCG
>JAOUGG010000568.1 GCA_029857855.1 Acidimicrobiia bacterium
CCGCCCGGTCATCCCGTGAACCACGACCCGGTCCCGTTGGGTGACGATGAGCGGGCTGGGCCGATCGCTCACCGTCCGGACCCCTCGCTTGCGGCTGCCACCACAGCGCGCACCGCCGCCTCCATGGTCGGATGGGGCTCGATACCAAGCCGGGATCGCAGCATGTCCATGGCGTCGTCGCGCCCGGTCCCGGCGATGCTGAACGCCACCGGGATGCGGGGCCGCAACCGCACCCAGGCCTCGATGACTCCTTCGGTCATCACGTCGCAGCGGGCGAACGCACCGCAGAAGTTGACCAGCAGGCTGCGCACACCGGGTTGGGCCAGCACCAGCTCCAGCGCCGGTGTGGCCTTGGTGTAGGCGTCACCGCCGATCTCGCAGAAGTTGGCCGGGCGACCCCCGGCGGCGACGATGGCGTCCATCGTCGCCATGGTCAGCCCGGCTCCGTTGGCCAGCACGGCGACCTCGCCGCCGAGTTCGATGAGCCGCAGATCCAGCTCGGCCGCCCGCCGCTCCCGCTCGGATCCGATCTCCTCTGCGCCGGAACCGAACCGATGATGCAGTTCGGCCTGGCGGAACCGGGCCGAGTCGTCGAGCTCGATCTTGCCGTCGAGCGCCACGAGTCCACCGCCGGCGGTCACCGCCAATGGATTGATCTCGACGGTCAGCGCGTCGGAGTCGACGAAGAGTTCGACCAGGTTCCGTTCGATACCGTCGCGCAGACCGGGTGTCGATGCCGGATCGACGGGGTCGAGTGGAAACACCTCGATGTCGCCGGCCATCGCCTCGACCTCGATTCCGCCTCGCTCCGATCGCATGACGACCGGGCGGCCCGCCGATGCGTCGACCGTGACCGACAGGTAACGCTCGGTGACGATGTCGACCGCTTCCTCGATCAGCACCGCGGTCACGATCTCGCCGTTCAGCTCCGACCCGAGGAGCCGGGCTGTGGTCTCGGCCGCTTCGTCCGGGTTCTCGACGATCACCACGCCGCCGGCCTTGCCCCGGCCGCCGCAGTGGACCTGTGCTTTGACCACCACGGCCTGGCTCTCTCCGACCGAGCCGCCGCCGAGATCTGAGGCCGCGGCGTTCGCGTCCTCCGGGGTCGTCGCCGCTCGGGACCGGGGAACCGGGATGTCCCGCTCGGCGAAGAGCAGCTTGGACTGGGCTTCGGTCAGCCTCATCGGGTCGGCGGGCCCACGTCGCTCATCGCCCGTCGGGGCCGATCAGATCCCAGTGGCCGCCGAACAGCTCCTGTTCGGTCGGTTCGTCGGGCTCGATCGTCTCGACCAGATGGGTGATGTTGATGAAGTGGTCGACGTTGAGGTTCTCGCTGATCGAGTTGCCGGCCCACGTGCCGCAGCCCATGGAGAGCGTGAAAGGCATGGCGTTGTCGAAGGATCCGCCGTTGCCGAAGGTGTGGGCCTGGTTGACGAGCACCCGCACGACGGGAAGTACCTCGGCCACCCGCCGGGCGTGATCGAGATCGGCCGTGTGGATCCCGACGGAATGGCCGATGCCCTGAACGGCGAGCACGCGGCCGGTCAGCTCGAGCGCGTGGTCGAAGTCGCGGGCCCGGTACACGGTCAGCACCAGCGACAGCTTCTCACCGGTGAGAGGCCGGTCCGGACCCGGTTCGGGTTCCTCGACCAGCACGTAGGCGTCGTCGTCGGAGCCGCCGAGATCGAATTCCCGTCGCAGCACCGCATAGTCTTTCGCGATCACGGAGCGGTTCAGTGCACCCGATGGAAACAGCCGCTCGCCGATTCGGGCCGCCTCCTCGTCTTTCGCCCGGTGGGCCCCGGTTCGACACAGCGCCGCCATGGTCGGCTCGTACACGTCATCGAGCACGATCAACGAATTCTCCGACGAGCACGAGGTGGCGTTGTCGAAGGTCTTGGATGCGCGGATCTTGGCCGCCGCGACGTCGAGGTCGGCGGTCGAGTCGACGATCACCGGGACGTTTCCCGCGCCGACGCCGATGGCCGGTGTGCCACTGCGGTACGCCCGGCGGACGTTGTTCTGCGATCCGGTGGCCACCACGAGATCGACGGCGGCCATCAGCGCCTCGGTCGCCTCCCGGGTCACCGGGGCCGGGAGGACCTGTACGAGATCGGCCGGGGCCCCGACCCGCTCCAGTTCGGCGCGGGCCAGCTCGACGGCCCGGGCGGTTGTGGGCCAGCCGGCGGGGGAGGGGGCGATGACGATGGCGTTGCCTCCCTTGACCGCCATCATCGCCTTGTTGATCGGAGTGGCTGCCGGATTGGTCGACGGTGTGATGGCCCCGACCACGCCCACCGGCTTGCCGTAGCGGCTCAGTCCCCGGTCTGGATCGTGGTCGAGGAGTCCCATCGTGGTGACCCGCTGCAGATCACGAAGGGTGCCGAAGGTCTTGCGCTGGTTCTTCACGATCTTGTCGGCCACGTTCCCGAGACCGGTGTCGGCCACGGCCTGCTCGGCCAGGGCCCGGGCGCTGTCGGGCCGGTAGATCGACCAGGCGATCGCCGTGACGGCCCGATCGACGGTCGCCTGGTCGGGGTGGGCGGCTCCCGCCGCAAAGTCCATCATGGCGAGCCGGGCCCGCTCGACACACTCGTCGACCTCGGCGTTCCGGGGTTGGCCCTTGGTAGCGTCCATCAAGTTGAGACCGTATTGCAAAAACGTTATAAGATCTAATTCGCCATGGCCCGAAACCCATTGAGTACCGAAATCGTGACCGACAAGGCGGCCGAGATCGCCGACTCCGAAGGCCTGGACGCCCTTAGCCTCACCCGGGTGGCCAACGACCTCGGCATCAGCCAGCCTGCCCTCTACCGCTACGTCGACGGGTTCGACGATCTCGTCCGGGCCCTCGGGCTGCGGGGACGTCAGGTTCTCGCCGATCGGCTGGGATCGTCCGCCGTCGGCCTCTCCGGCGACGACGCCATCCGGGCCATGGGCTACGCCTGGCGATCCACGGTCCGGGACCATCCCGGGCTCTACGCCGCCACCGACCGCTACCCCTGTGCCGGCGACACCGAACTCGAAGCGGCCGTCGACCGGATCGTGTCGATCCTCGGCAAGGGTCTGGTGTCCTACTCCCTGTCGACCGACAATACCGTGCACGCCGGCCGGGCTCTGCGCAGCGCCTTCCACGGGTTCAGCCACCTCGAAGCCGGTGACGGCTACCCGATGGGCCAGGACCTCGACGAGTCCTTCGATGGACTACTGACGCTGCTGTGCCGCGGCGTCCAGGCCCTGGCCGCGGAAGGTTCGCTGGAACCGGTCGCCGCAGGTCTGCAATGATCCGGCCATG
>JAOUGG010000569.1 GCA_029857855.1 Acidimicrobiia bacterium
GAGGAGACCATGGCCACGCCGATCGAGGTGGCGGCCCGGCTGTGGGAGCCGTACCTCGAACGGCTCATGTCGGAATCGAAGGCCGCGCTGGCCGGTGCTCCGGAGACGGAGCGGGCCGAAATCTTCACGCGCCTGGCGCACGAGCACACCTGGTTGCGGCTGAAATTGGAGGAGGTCCGTGATCCATCCCGACAGGCACGGGCCATAGCAGACTTGCTAGGTTGGATTGAGGGCCCGCAAGGCGAGGAGCAGAGTTGACCGAGAAGCCGGCGCAATCGACGTGGTCGACGATCGAGGAGTACGCGCCTCGGTTGTTGCTGCGGGCCAAAGCCGGCCGTCCCCTGAACATGGAGGACGTCGTCGCCGTCATGCCCCGGGTCGAGCTGACTCCCGACGTGCTGGCCGAGCTCCGTGATTTCATGGCCGCCAACTCGATCCCGTTCGACGAGGAACCGGTGGATGTCAGCGAGCTCGACGGCTACCGCGTCCGTCGCCGTCGTCGCACCGTGGATCCGGCTCAGGCCGCGGCGGCCGCCATGGCCCGGGCCAGCGGCTCGTCGGATCCCGTTCGCATGTACCTGAAGGAGATCGGCAAGGTTCCGCTGCTCAATGCGGCGGAGGAGGTTTCGCTGGCGAAGCGGATCGAGTCCGGCTCTGCCGCGGCTGATCGCATGACCGAGCTGATCGACAGCGGCGAGTGGCAGACCTTGTCGACCGATCAGCAGCGTCGGCACCGGCGGGCCATGGCCGACGGGGAGGCCGCTGCTCAAGACCTCACTGCAGCCAACCTGCGGCTTGTGGTGTCGATCGCCAAGCGTCACGTGGGCCGGGGTGTGCAGATCCTGGATCTGATCCAGGAGGGCAATCTGGGGCTGATGCGGGCGGTGCAGAAGTTCGACTACACGAAGGGCTTCAAGTTCTCGACGTATGCCACCTGGTGGATCCGCCAGGCCATCACCCGGGCCATCGCCGATCAGTCGCGCACGATCCGGGTACCGGTGCACATGGTGGAGTCGATCAACAAGGTGTTGCGGGCCCAGCGGATGCTGGGCTCCCGCCTGGAGCGTGATCCGACGGTGTCGGAGCTGGCCAAGGAGGTCGACCTGCCGCCTGAGAAGGTGGAGGAGATCCTCCGTATCGCCTCACAGGACCCCTTGTCGCTCGACAGCCCCGTCGGCGACGAGGACGACACCTCGATGGCCGACTTCATCGCCGACAAGGGTGCTGCCCCGCTCGACGTGGCGGCCCGCAAGCTCCTGGAGCAGGCGGTGAAGGACGTGCTCGACGACCTGTCGGAGCGCGAGGCCGAGGTCGTTCGCCTGCGGTTCGGGCTCGACGACGGCCGCCCCCGCACCCTCGAGGAGGTGGGTCGGGAGTTCGGCGTGACCCGCGAGCGGATCCGTCAGATCGAATCGAAGACCCTGGCCAAACTCCGCCATCCCCTCCGAAGCGATCGCCTGCGCGACTACCTCGACTAACGAAGGCCGGCGCGATATTCAGTTTTCAAGTAACTGTGGTCGGCCGACGGCATCAGCGTCGGTGGTCGCTGAGAGGCCCGGTCGGGTGGCGGATGGTGGATTGGCTGCCGGCTACGGTGCTGCCGGTTGGGCCGGCTGGTGCCTGCGACGTGATCGAGAGCCCGGCGAGCTGCGACCCCTTGGAAGTACCGGTCTTTCAGGGATCGCCGTGCGGTCGGGACGCGTCGTGGCTTGAAGTCGACCGTCGGGGAAGTGGATGTCGAGTCGCCGATCGGTGGCGTGCAGTTTGATCGTCCAGCCGCCCTCATGAACTGCGTGATGATGCCGGCTGCACAGGGGAGTGAGGTTGCACAAGTCGGTTGGACCGCCGTCGGTCCACTCATGAAGATGGTGGAGCTGGCACCTGGCCAGTGGTTGGTCACACCCATCCCATGCACAGGTTCGATAGATCGCTCGCACAGCCTGCCACTGTGCATCGGTTGCGGTACGGTGCTTGCGCCCAACGTTGATCGGCAGGCCCTGATTGTCGAGCACGACACGCTGCACAACAGCGTCACAGGCCAGCCGGGCGACCGACTGCGGTGGTAGCCGTCGACCGCCGTCGGTCTCGCTCAGGGTCTGCTGGTGCGGTCCATGAGTGAACGTCTCCCAATCGATCACCACGTTGAGATGGGGTCGCCCGACGCCGGGACGACCGTTGCGGGTGCCGGTCAGGAGGCGAAAGGCCGCTTCTGCAGCGACGTTGGCGTTCTTGTTCACCCCTCCGTGATTGGCCAAGCGGGTCAGTTCCGCCTCCACAGAACCGATGATCGATTCGTAGCGCTCGGCATCGAATTCACCGTGAACGTGGCCCATGCCGGTTCGGTCGTCGAACCAGTGTTTCCATCGGGATCTGGCCTGGTTGGCTTTCGTCTCGCCCAACCCGTGGTCACCATGAATTCGGTCCACTTCTCGGAGAACCGTCTTGGCGAAGAGATCGACAGGTTGTGAGGCCGCAGCGGCCACAATGGCATCGGTGTTGAGTAGCTGCCGTTCCTCATCCTCCAGCCGGCTTGCCGCCCTGGTGATGGCGTCGACCTGGGCGGCCCCGATTCGTCCGTCCCGCAAAGCCCGGGCGACCTCGTCGAATTCCGCGGCCAGTCGAGAGCGGTCGGCTTCACAACGAGCGGTTCGCCCTCGTACCAGGGTTCCGTCGCCCAACAATGTGGCGTGAGCCCCGCGGCCCTGTGACCGTTGGGCCTGCGCGTCGGCAGCCATTCCTATCTCGACAAGCATGAGCTCCACCGCCTGCTGGGCTGAGCGAACCGCCGAGGTCAGCTTCGAAAGCTCATCGGCTTCGCGTCGAGCAAGATCCACTCGAAGAACAAGGGGCCGCAGCGCTCGAAACGCAACGATGACCTCGTGCAGTGAACCATCGTCGTCGACAACGAAGTCTTCATCACCAGGGAAAGCCGCCACGGATCCGCCGTTCGCATCAACCAATTGCCTACGTCACCCGGAGGTGAAAATGATGCGGCCCCGATCCGCTACCAAGGATCCTAGCGGCCTGGTCTCCATCAGTCAAGAACAAATGTTCGATTGATTGGTGCGGGGGTTCGCTCGCCGTCCAAAAAGGTGATCGGGGAGCCCAAGGAACTTGGTATCATGGCGATTCGCCAATCCGGGGTAGCTCAGTTGGCAGAGCAACTGACTGTTAATCAGTGGGTCGTGAGTTCGAGCCTCACCCCCGGAGCCACGCCTCATCAGGCTGAACACCTCTCACCCGACAGGGGAGAGGGTTTCTTTCAGCCCCGAATCCAGGATTCACCCAGGAGAT
>JAOUGG010000571.1 GCA_029857855.1 Acidimicrobiia bacterium
TCAGGCCACGTCGCCGGATGTTCGACGGTGAGCGCGTCGGCGACCTGCACGATGTCGGCCATCGGCGTCGTGTCGACCGGAACGCCGTGGGCCGCCGCCCACAGTTCGATCGACAGGCGGCACACGGTCACGGCGTCCGGGTCGATGTCGAAGCCCGCGATCCGCCGCAGCGCCTCGTCCGGGGCGATCCCGCGGGCGACCCAGTGATCGAGCACGGCAAGGAGAAAGGCCCCGCCGCCGCAGGTCGGATCCACAGCGAAGGAGGGCATCGTCGTGACCTCGTCGACGAGCCGAACCAGCCCCCGTACGAGATCCGGTGGTGTGTACCAGGCTCCTCGGTCGCGGCGTACCGCGGTCGACACGGCCTGCTCGTGCACGAGGCCGGGCAGCCAGGGATTGGCCCAGCCACCGGGCGGGTCCTCCGTGCCGTTGAGCTCGAAGGGTCCCGACGGCACCGGCGGTTTCGTCGCAGTGACTCCGAGCGTGGTGAACCCCCGCTCGGCGACGGCACCGACCAGCGCCATGGCGTCGAGCTCGGCTCGGTCGCGCCGGGCATCCCGGATCAACCGGGCGGCCCACGGTTTGAGAGGGTCGACCGGGGTCAGGCGTCGACCGTTGGATCCCATCCGGCCAGATCCTGCAGACGCTCGTCGTTGGAGAACATCTCCACGATCGGGATGTCGAGCGCCAGCCGCTTCTGCATCCGTTTGACGTCGAGTTCCTGATTCCAGAGCACCAGCGTGACCGCCAAACCGGATTCCCCCGCCCGAGCGGTACGGCCCGAACGGTGCAGGTAGGTCTTGTGATCGTCCGGCGGGTCGAAGTGGACCACGATGTCGACGTCGTCGACGTGGATGCCCCGAGCGGCGACGTCGGTTGCGACCAATGCCTGCAGATCCCCTTCGGAGAAGCGGGCCAAAGCCTTCTCCCGATGCCGTTGCCGCAGATCGCCGTGGATCGGTTGAGCCCGCACGTCGAGCTTGGACAGATCGGCGGCCAGTCGGTCACAGGCCCGTTTGGTGTTGCAGAACACCATGGTTCGCTTCGCCGCCTTGACGATGGCGGCGACCACCCGGACACGATCCATGTCGTGGACGGTGATGAACCGGTGGCCCATCTGCTCCACGGTGACCTCGGGCTCGTCGACCTCGTGGCGGACCGGATCGTTCTGGTAACGCCGGACCAGCGAATCGACCGCTCCGTCGAGTGTGGCCGAGAACAGCAACGTCTGGTGGTTGCCTTCGATGCGGCGCAGAATCCACTCGACCTGCGGGAGAAAGCCCATGTCGGCCATCCGGTCGGCTTCGTCGATGACGACCCGTTTCACCGAGGCCACGGAGACGTCGCCCCGTTCGAGCAGGTCGATCATCCGGCCCGGAGTGGCCACGACCAGCTGCACGCCCTCTCGAACCTGTTTGATCTGCTTGTCGATGTCGGATCCACCGTAGATGGCCATCGCTCCAAGACCCTTGGCCTTGGCCAGCGGCTCCAGCTCACCGAGGACCTGGATGGCCAGCTCCCGGGTCGGCACGAGGATCAGCGAATCGACCGCCTTGTTCTCGCCGGTGTCCATACGCTGCACTGTGGGGAGCCCGAAGGCAAGCGTCTTGCCCGATCCCGTCTGAGCCTTGCCGCAGACGTCGAGCCCTTTGAGGGCGTCCGGAATGGTGAGTTCCTGGATCGGAAACGCCTCGGTTATTCCCTTGGCCGCCAGCGCGCCGGCCAGATCTTCGGCCACGCCCAGCTCGGCGAATGTAGTACCCACTATGAGTCTTGCCGTCCCTTCTCGAACGTTTCGACCATCACGGTCGTGTTCACGAGGGTATCCACTGGACAACTCAGCGCCGAGCATCGACAAGACATCGCCACATGACCGTCTCGAAACAAGGCCTCGTTCTCGCTACGGTTTCAACGATGACGGCTACAGGAACGACGGCACTGCAATCGATGCAGGAGTGGCCGGTGACCGCATTTGCCGGCGCCTGGCTCGACAGGGACGGTAACGGGGAATCGTCCGGCGAGCTGGATCGGGTGTTTCCGCTCGCATCGGTTACCAAGCCGTTGTTCGCCTACGCGGTGCTGATCGCCGTCGAGGAGGGATCGATCGCGCTCGGCGAGCCCGCAGGTCCCGAGGGGTCGACGGTCGCCCACCTGCTCTCCCACAGTTCGGGGCTGGCACCCGAAGCCACGAGCCCCGGCGGTCCGATGTTCGCCCCGGTCGGTGCCCGCCGGATCTACTCCAATCAGGGATTCGAGGTCCTCGGACGGATACTGACCACCAATACCGACATGACGCCCGCTGAGTACCTACGCCTGGCTGTCTTCGAACCGCTAGGAATGCAGCACAGCTCACTCGACGGCTCCCCGGCCCACGGTGGCCTGAGTACGGTCACAGACCTCATGAGGTTCTGCCGGGAACTGCTGGCACCGACGCTCATCGCCCCGGCCACACTGCAACGAGCGACCCTACCGTTCCTTCCCGATCTCCGCGGTGTCTTGCCTGGATTAGGCCGCCAGGATCCCAATCCGTGGGGGCTCGGTTTCGAGATCCGCGGACACAAGCGGCCGCACTGGACGGGACGCACCAACTCATCGGCCACCTACGGCCATTTCGGGGCCTCCGGGACGTTCCTGTGGATCGATCCCGAGCGCTCGCTGGGCTTTGCCGTGCTGACCGATCGGCGATTCGGACCCTGGGCGGCAGAGGTCTGGCCACCCCTCTGCGACGCTGTTGTCGCCGCCCACAAGCCCGCGGAGGGCTAAGGGGTCATCCCTCCGGGCCGATGGAGTCTGGCCATGTCCCGGTCACTTCTCCCCGACGCCGAATCCATCGCCCGGCAGATCCTGCAGCGAAACGGGCTCGCCGGGCGGACCCTCCGGCGAGCGCCGAGCACCAGCAATGAAGTGTTCCTGGCCGACGATCACGTCATCCGGATCAACCGCGACAGCGGAAACGCCAACCGGCTGCTGCGGGAGGCGGAGCTGTGCCTCGCCCTCCCCGCGCTGGCGTGGACCCCCCAGATCGTCGAGTACGGCCGTCAGAATCGCACGGCTTTTCTGATCGTGCGCCGCAAGCGGGGAATGACCCTGGCCCGCTGGTGGCCCGACATGCGCCCGAGCCAGCGACGCGAGGCCATCGGACAACTGGCCGGCTGCATGCGGGCCATCCACTCGACGTCGGTACCAGGTGGGCTGGATCCCATCACCGACACCCCGCAGATGCTGGGTTCGGCCGGCAATCCGGTGCTGCCTCTGCTGCATGGTCTGCAGCGACTGCGATCCGTTGCAACGTC
>JAOUGG010000570.1 GCA_029857855.1 Acidimicrobiia bacterium
GAGGCGGTTTGCGTCGGCGGCCGCTGGGAGCCGCCGCTCCCGGACAGATCGACGGCGCAGACGAGGTCGAGTGACGGGTCGAGGTCGATCGCCTTCGTCGTCCACCAGCCGTGGGGCCCATCGTTGGCCAGAGTGTAGGCGTTGGTGCGGTTGGGGTCGCCTGCGACCGCGATCATGATCCGCTCCGGGCAGGTCACGATCGGGACGAGCCGGTTCGGATCGTCGGAGGCCGCGAAGACGTCGGGCAGATGACCGTCGGCCACCAGGTCGATCAGGCGGGGGCGCCCGGCGGTCAGGTTCGACCACTCGCCGATCAGCCGCTCGAACAGCGCCGCCGGAATACGGGCGTGCTCGAAGAGGGCCCGCTGCACGTCGGCCTTGTTCCACCCGGCGGTCGCGTAGGTGCGGGCGAGAATGGGCGACAGCACCAGCAGCGGTTGGTACTGGTCGTGGCCGAGCCCGTGCACGTGGGTGAGATCCCAGCCGCTGACCCGGGCCAGTCCGTTGCCCAGGTAGGGGGTGATCTCGTCGGGCGTCGACCCGAACACGCTGCCGATGATGGCGCCCGAGTTGAACCGGGCCATGGTCAGGGCGTTGGTGTCGATCCCCAGGCCCGTGTCGATCTGGGCGCAGAGCGGCTCCCAGCCGATGTCGACGAGGGTGTCGTGATCCTCGGTCAAGACGACCCTCGTACTGTTGCCGAAGGTGGCCTTGTCGTGCTGATCGGCGGTGAAGTCGAACACGTTCCGTAGATAGAGACGGAGCCACCGCCCGACGCTGGTGTTGGCGTGAGCCCCCTCCCGCATCGCACCAGGACCACTGTTGAAGCCCAGTTCGGATGCGGCCGGACCGTTGAGAATCATCAGAGCATCCGCTCCAGTGGTGTTGCCGGAGTGCTCGGCACCGTAGCGGGGATCGACCAGGATCTCTGCCGCAGCGAGCAGCACCGGGAGGTGAGCCGGATCGCAGCCCGTCATCACCGCATTGACCGCGATCGACCACACGGTGAGATCCCGCCCCGACGACACCGCCCGGCCGAGCACCTTCCACGGATCGTGCCCGGTCACCGCCAGGTACGCCTCGACCCGCTCCCGGGTCGGCGGGATGATCGGTAGGCCGTCGCTCCAACCTCGTTTCAGGAACAGCTGATTGATCTCGTCCAGCGTGCCCCGGGCCACGACATCGAGGGCCGCCGGTTCCCCCGCGGCGCCGTGGTCGGTATCAGCGAGCGTGGTCTCGCCCCCGATGAGGCCGGCGACGACGAGGTCGACGGTATGGGTGAGGAAGTTGTCGATCATGACCTCGGCCGATTGGGCATCGACGTGCCCGACCGTGACGGCGAGCGCCATGTCATCGAACCCGTGACCCCGACCGGTGGCCGAGGCCTGGCCCTCGAATCCCTCACAGACAATCGAGACCGAGGGGATGCCTGCCGATTCGGCGGCGACGGCGGCCCGCAACACGGCGGGCGTACAACTACCTCAACAGCCCATCCCCGACACGACCGCGTCGACGCGACGGGCCTTCAGCTGCCCCGGGAGCGCCGACACCTTCTCCTTTTCGTCGGAGCCGTGCAGGTTGCCGAACTCGGTGTAGTCGACGATCTTGATGGCGGGGTAGCGCTGCTGCAGCTCCTTGCCCAGGATCGGAAACAGCTCGTCACCCCGGAAGACGTAGTCCCAGAGGAAGGCCACCCGTTTGCCGTCGAGGGAGGTGAGTCGCGGCGCCCGGCGTTGAGCCTGGACCCCGCGGCGAACCGACGGCCAGACCACCTCGACGATCGAGTCGGGAGTGTGTTCCATGGGACCGAGTATGGCCCCTTACGGGAGCCGCTGCATCTCCGTTGCGGACCCCCGCTAATCCGTATCGGGCGTGTGCTCGTCGATCTGTCGATCATGCGCTCGGCGGATGGCCGGACTGGCCTCCTCGTTGGCCAGCCCTCGCAGCCAGATTCCACCGGCCATGACGACCCCCACGATCGTGATCGCGTAGATGATCACACCGATGGTGAAGATCATGGTCTGGCTCACGATTGATGCTCCAGTGTCTGCTGGATGGCGGGCTGATCGATCGAGGTCAACAGCAGGGTTCCGAGGGAGTGGATGGACGGAACCCAGAGGCCGACGAAGATGCCGGCCATTAGGTTGTCGTCGACGAAATACAGCCAAACCGAGAACAGGAATGACGCAAACGCAGCGATGAGAAAGGGAAGTTTGAGTCGGATTGAGAGCGGGAGTCTGGCCATGAGTGAGCCTCCAAAGTCGAGCGTCGATGCGCTTGTCTTTACGGCGAGCGACACGGTCTTGGATGCGTGACGGGTTCGACCGCTGACCCGACCCCACCCAGATTGCTTGGTGATGGAGACTCTCGTCAGGACTTGCGGAAGTACTGATTGGTCACCCGCGGTTTGACGATACGGCTGGCCTCGGTCCGAGCCAGGTCACGGGCGCTGGTGGTGACATGGGCCGGGATGCGGGCGATCCTGGTCAGCCCGGAGCCCTCGCAAAAGGCGGTCAGGGTGGCAGGGGTGAAATTGTTGATGTGTTCCAACGGATGCACGTCGTGGAAGCCCTCCAGGGTTCCCGGCCGGCCGGTGATGGCGGAACAATCCGGAACCTCGACCACTGCGATCCCGCCGTGAGCCAGGCAACCGACGAGATCGTCCAGAACCTGTCGCGGGTCGTCGAGATGTTCGAGGATCTGGAACAGGGTGATCACATGCAGCTCACCGACGTCGGCCTTCCGAAACTCGCCGAGCGAACGGAAGATGGTGACCCCCCGGTCGCCGGACCGCTCGACCCGGGCCGCCCCCATATCGATTCCGTATGATCGGAAGCCGAGCTGACCGAGCAGTGCCACGAAGTCACCATCACCACATCCGAAGTCGAGCACGTTGTAACGTTCCACCGATGGCAGGCCGGCCCTCAGCAGGGTGTCGAATCGGAGCGCGTGTTTCACCAACTGCCGTCCGCGCTCGAAATCGTAAACATGGGTTCGAGCCCCGCCACCGGTTCGGGCGTGGAAATGCTCGATCTGGTTGCCGTCGATCCAGCCGCTGTAGAGCACGTCAAGCCATTCCGGGGTCAGCACCCGACGATGAAACATCAGATCGCAGGTGTCACAGCGGACGAGCTGAAACTCGTTGTCACCCAACAGCTCGGCAATCCCGACGCTGTAGCCACCGTGCCCGAGATTGCGTTGGACGTCGTCGTCGGAGAATCGGGCCGTCCACACCGGTGTCAGCGACCTCGATCCGCAGTTCAGGCAGGTGTCGCGGTCTCGGAATTCAACTG
>JAOUGG010000025.1 GCA_029857855.1 Acidimicrobiia bacterium
GAAGGAAGGCATGATCTCGGTGGTGTCGCCGGTGTCATCATCGATCGGGCTCCGCAGCAGGATGCGGACGGTGGGGTAGTGGCGGATCAGATCGCCCCGCACCAGCAGCACCAGTGTTTCGTCCTCGCCGCCGGCCAGGTCGGCCAGCTCGAACTTTTCCAGCCATGTCTCCATCGGGTCGATATCGGTCGCGGTGCGGTCGGGTCGCTCCCAGAACCGGCGGAAGGTGGTTGAACCGAGTTGGGCGGGGAACTCACGCCACACCAACTCCTCGGTCATCTCGGTGTTGGCCCCGGCCAGGAAGGAGGCCACGAATTCGGGGTTGGCTATGGCCATACGGACGGCGTTGTCGGGAAAGGCCGATGCCCCTGGCATGAGGAGGTCGGATCCCAGCTCGACCAGTGACCAGACGAGGGCCTCCTCGATCATCGGTCCGATCTTGATCCGACTCGGGAGTTCGTCGCCCGGCACCCCCGTGAGCCCGAAGATTTGGGGGAGTGCCGAGATGCGCCGTTCGGTTCGGGCTCGGGCCGATCCGATCGGATCGATGCCCTGGGTGGCGACGGCGGCCACGTCGTCGAGGCCAAGTGTTTCCGGTGAGCCGAGGACGATGTTGACCGTCGATCGTGATGGAGAGCGCGGTGACAGGAAACCGGACTTGCCTCTCGTTGGCGGCCGCTCGATGATGATGTCGCCCGGTGGCGGTTGATTGCCTGGCGGATCGTCGACTGGTAGGGGCCGGTACTTGTCGCGCACCGGGTGGGCGTGCATGGTCCCGGCGGGCTCCAGCGGCACGCCGAATTGCAGCTCCGCCCGTTGGGTGGTCGATCCGAAGGTGACCCCGATGGCGGCGTTGACCGTCGCCACATCGACCACCCGTTTGGCCGCCGCCTTGGTGACGATGCCGCTCGGCCGCATGACCCGCTGGTAGGCCGTGGTGACCAGCGCCGACGGAATCGTGCTGTCGGTCAGCAACACCCGAGGGGGTTCCCCGTCGTCATCTCGGAGAAAGCTGAGCTGGTGCCAGGTCAGCGCCACCCGCTGGTGGGAGTCGAGCTTGTCGACACGGGATTTCACTGTGCGTCCGACTTCGGACTGGAGCCGGGCGAACGACAACTGGCGATTGGTTTCCCGCAGTTCGCCGGCTTGTTGCCAGGCCATGGCCATGAACCGTTCCTGGTTGCGTCGCACGACCAGTGCGCCGAGTCCGGCGGCGGCCCGCCAGATCGGTTCGACGTTCACCTCTCGAGCCCAACCCTCATCGGGGACGGTGTGACGGCCCAGAGCATAGGCCCCGTGGAACGGGACGGTAACCACCGGGTCGGGTGCATCGGGCCGCAACTCGGGGCGGATATCACCCTGATTCAACAGCTCGACGACTTCGGCCTCGAAGTGGATTTTGGCCGACGGCCCCAGTGGCTGAGGTTCGACGCCGACGTCCCAGATGGCCCCGCTGTAGTCGACGACTGTTTCGTCGTCGGGGGTCTCCTTGGGCCATTGACCGATCGGCCCGAGATCGTCGACCGCCATCGGGGTGATGCCGAGCCGAAGTTTCGGGTCGTCGATCGGGCCGAGCCGCTCGCACAGTTCCTCGAACGATCCGGCCTGCCCGGTGGTGAACGTCCACGATTCGTAGACGGTGAGATCGGCCTGCTCGGCGGTGGACCACGCCGGCTGCAGCATTGTGCCGTCGTTGTCGACCTTGAAGGCGTTGACCAGTGCCGCCCGGTACTCGGTGCCCGGCAACAGCCTTCGGGGGCAGACGAGGCGGGCGATCACCGCCCCCGGCTGATCGGCCACGGCGGCCGCCACGTCGTCGAGTTCCACTGCCGACTGCACGTGGGCCCAGGCCCACATCTCGGAGGGGTGGGGGAGTTCGGAACCGGCCACGATGAGGCGGGCGGGCCGATCCTCGGAGCCGGATATGTAGTCGGCCTCGGCCGCCACCACACAGACGAGCACGACCCACGGTCGAAGGAATCCACTCGATCCGGGGCCGGCCGGGGTCACCACCCAGGGCAGGTCGGGGGTGGCCACCTCGACCAGCGGGAAGTAGCCGTATTCCGCCTCGCCGGCCGATGGTGCCGGGTAGCGGCGGACGATCATCGAGGATGAGATACCGCTGACGTGGTCGGCGGGGCGCAGAGCGATCGGAGCCGTTGCCCGTTGGCCGTTGAGGTCGATGTAGGCATCGAGCGGGGCCGATCGGGGGAGGTCGGACTGTCCGTCGTCGGTTTCGGTGATGGTCAGGGCGATGCCTCGCCTGAGCCAGGGCAGGAAACGCAGGGTTTCCGTTTGCGGTTCTTTTCGCGGCTCCGGCATCTCAGTCTCCTCGTTCCAGGACCGATGTGGCCGGTACCACCACGAACCGCCCTGCGGTCGAGTCGGCTCCGGACCTGAGGGCGGCGAGTGCGTTGTACTGGTCAACACCGCCGGCCGGAACGTTGTTGCGGTCCAGAATCTGTGTGGCCTCCCAGCCGTTGTCGGCTCGTGCCACGGTGTAGGTCGTCGGCTCGACCACCAGCAGCGGCTCGAAGCTCGATTTCATCCGGGCCAGCCCGGCTGCGAAGGCACCGGTGCCGATGGAGTTCTCCAGGGTGCCTTCCTCGTAGTCGGTCGTGACCGAGGATGTACTGGCCTCGACGGGTACGGCGATTTCGTCGCTGCCGAAGGTGACGCCTGCCTTCATCTCCTCGAACGAACTTCGCGAAAGCCGCTCGGAGGTTCCGAGGTCCTCGAACTGGGCGGGGGCGAACCAGTCGTTGGCGTACGTCCGGTCGCCGTCCACGAATGAGGTGGCGCCGATCCCGTAGTCGGTCACCGTCAGCAGGTCTTGTCCCGCGGCCGGCACTGCCTGACCGACGAGCTCGAGCGTGCGTTCCAGCGGGGCAACGCTCTGGCGGGCTTCGAGGTTGTGGTCGGGCCGGATCCAAACGACGTCTCCGGCGCCGTCATCGTCGGCCCCGCCGGCCGAACCTTCGTAGATGAGCCCGGCCGCCAAGCCGGCGACGGGGGCCGACTCCCGCCAGGCCGAAACCGACTGCAGCGCCGCTATCGCGTCGTCGAGCGGGCGGGCGATCGGTCTCGGCTCGGACCCGGCACCCATTCCCACATCGAACGCGAAGTTGACCTTGAGCCCGAAGAACTTGAACGATGCCGTACCCACCGCGGCCCACGGGTCGGGTCCCTCCAGCATGAACGTGAGGCTGACCCCCATGAGCTCGCGGTCACCCGAGTAGACCCCGACTCCGGCCGCCATGGAGGCCATGATGCGGAACGGGGAGAACTGCAGCAGCACGTCGAACGAGAACCAGCCCCGGGCCGAGTAGGTGGCCAACCCCACCTTGACGATGGCCTCCATGTTGACAGCGGAGCCGAACTGCAGGGAGTTCGAGGTGACGGCGAAGTAGGACTCCACGCCCACAAAGACGTTGTCGGCCACATCGATGGAGGCGAACATTCGCCGCAGGTCGTGCATGTGGGCTGGAACCACGCTCGGCGGTTCGAACCCGGGGTGGAAACCGCCGACCGACAGCAGGAAATACGGCTGCCGGCCGACGCTGAGGAACATCGCCATGTCGCCGCCGAGGTCGATGGTCTCCAGCAGCCGTGAGTCGTACAGCGATGCCGTGAGCGAGAAGGTGCCGGCGGCGATGTCGACCACCCCCAGCGCATCCATGTTGAGGGTGAGCAGCGGTTCGTCCGGTGTGGGCAGGGTGGCGGCCACCGACCCCATCACCGCGATCAACCCGTCGGGGAAACTGATGACGATGCCCAGCTGGGCGGTGATGCTCTTGGGGCTGCCCCAGCCGATCTGGATGACCGGGCCGACCACGGTGTTGCCATCGGTGAGCGGGAAGTACTCGTCGATCTGGGCCGCCAGTTCCAGCGAGTTGTTGACCGGGTCGTCGGGAAACAGGAGGGCGTCGACTGCCCCTGATCGCAGCCCTGAGGCCAGCGCTTCGGCGTCGAGCGAGCGGTTCAGCGCCAACAGACCGCCGATACCTTCGAGGGTGAACCCGAAGCCGATGGGAATGCCGGGGAAGGTGGCGGTCAGGCTGGCGTAGAACGCCCAGCCCGACGGGTCGCCGGGAAGGCGGGTGTCGACGATGACAAACGCGTCGATGCCGACACTGACCACGTCCAGGGTCAGCCCGCCGAGGTATCGCCCGGTGTCCTCGAAGTACTCGACGAAGCCGCCGCCGGTGATCGTTTCGGTGGTGATCTGGAAATCGATCCGGCTGGGGGGAGCCAACCCGAAGCCGATGCCGAGTGGCCCGAGGCTGCCACCTGATTCGGAGACGTCGAGGTTCGAACGCAACCCGAAACGGTCGACGCCGACGGCGAAGATCAACAGTTCAGCGGTCAGATCGGCGGTCACGTCCAGGTCGAGGAAGCCGTCCTGATCGACTCCGGCGGTCAGGTGAAGCACTTCAACGGTGATCGGGCCGATTGTTCGGAACACCGGGATGGTGATGTCGAACCGGGCGCCGCCCTGGAAGTGGAAGCCGATATCGGATGACCAGCCGATGGTCAGATCGAAGTCGCTTTCGATGTCGCTGTCGGGCAGCACCTGCCGGGCGAACGTGTCGGCGCCCCCGGTGCCGAGCACCAGCGACAGATCATTGAGGGCGAGAGTGACGTCGACGGTGCCACCGGAGTTGTCCTGTTCGACGGCGGCAGCCAGCTCAATCGAACCGAGATCCAGTCGGGACCCACCATCGCGTCCGAACAACACCATCTTGGCCCCGTCGGGGTCGATCTTCCGCAGGGTGATGGCGAACCGGAACGCGCCGGAGGTGTCTCCCGCCACCAGGTCGGCGTACAGGTCGAGGTTCAAGGGCGGGTGAATGATCAGCGCCGGACCGATCCCGGCGTCGAGTTCGGTGTCGATCTCGAGCGACCATCCCGACCCGAGATCGCGATCGGTCTGCCAGTTCCCGAACGCGTAGGGGACGAGCGCCAGACCGGCACCGTCCGGTGTGCCCGGCAGCAACGGGGAGACCCCGAGCCCGGCTTCGGCATAGTCGTCGGGCCAGAACCCGAACTGCTCGATCGGGATTCGCAGCTCCTGGGGATCGTCCTCGATCGCAGTTCGGCCGAGGGCCGCCGCCAGCTCGGGATCCTGGTCCCGGAGTGCGCCCGGCAGGCGAAACGACCGGACCAGACGATCGAGCTGGCCGACCATCATGTCGATGTCCGGGGCCGCGGTGTCCCAGTCGTAGACGAGGTCGAACAGACTCATCGGATCGCTCAACAGCATGGGAAGCCGATCCCAATGCACGATCCGGAGAACGAACTCGGGCTGGTGGATCGCCGGATTGGCCTCGGTGGGAACCTGCTCGACCACTCCGAGGTTGGCCGCGATGCCGAGAAAACCCGGTCTGCGGCGGCCGAGGTGGATGATGACCAGGTAGTCGACCAGGCGGCGGACGAATACCTGACGTATGCCGCTCTCGTCGATGGCGTTCGACCCGATCGCCGATTCGATGTCGTCGAGGAGGTCGGCGGCCGCGGCAACGAGACCGGCCAGATCGTCGAGCAGCCCAATGACGACGTCGACCGGGTCACCGTGGCCGCCTTCGGTGGCCTCGATGGCGCCCCGGACCTCGTCGACCAGATCACCGATTGCCTGCCAATCGCTGCTCAACTGGCCGATGGCCGAGAACTCCCAACCCAAATCGGCCAGCAGTCCGGTGGCGGCGTCGACCGAGTCGAGCCGGGACAGCGGAAGGAAGGCCGAGCCGAACTCCTTGATCACCAGGTTGACGGCCGCCATATTCGTGCTCATGACCTTGGGGGTGCCGGGGGTAGGTCGGCGTCGACGAAGTGGTTCTTGAACGAGTTTCGAACGGCGCTGAGGGCCTCCACGTCGGGATGGTTGAGTTCGTAGCCTCGACTGCCTCGGCCGACGAACTGAGGCCAATCGGTCACTTGCCTGATCGTACGTCTGAGCTCTCCGCCGATGGCGTCGACCTCGTTCTGCAACGCATTGATCAGCGCCCCCTCGTCCCAGTTGTCGGGGTTGGGGTCAGCCACCGCTGCGGCCCCGGCGGCAGTCACCGCAGCTCGGAGGCGCGCCCCGGCGTACCCCGGCCCGGGGTCGTCGTCGGGCCCGAGGCTCTCGATCAGGGACCCCGGATCGTAGATGTGCCAGCGATGGAGCATGCCGGCCGCCTTCTCCGAGGTGAACACCTCGCCGATGGTGGCAGAGCGCCCGTCGATCTGCGGCCCGAACCCGTCGGGAAACGGCGTGTCCCGGACGTCGCGCAACCGGATCCGGGCCATGAACCACATGGCCCGCTGGAACCCTTCGACGGCCCGCCCGGCCATGGCCCAGCGGTAGGCCCAATGCCAACTCCGGTAGTAATCGAAATCGTATCGATCGGTGGACGTGGTGGTGTATCGACCGTCGTCGGTTTGGGCCGTCACCATGCTCTTGTATTTGCGGTGCACGTCGTCGAAGAGCGCGCTTCCGCTCCGGTCGGCGCCGTTGATCCAGGATTCCTCGATCCGAAGACCGAATCGGCCGACCGTCTCGTGGAATGCCGCGCCATCGAAGGCGGCCAAGAAGGCGAGGAACCCGCAAAGTTCCCCTTCCTCCACGATGCCGGTGCCGGTTTCATACAATCCCAGCGTCCAGTGGGCGGGACCCAGCGACACGTAGGCCCTGTCGTAGCAGTTGACGCTGTCGAAGAAGCCGAGACACTCGACCTCCGATACGGCTCGAACCACCTTGAAGGTGGCGAGTTGTCCCGGTGACAGATCGGCCAGCGCCACCCCCAGCAGCAGATCCGACATGATCTCGCGGGCAGGCCAAACCGACGAATAGACCTTCTTCCACACATCGGAATCGGCGGGCGCTTCGAAATTGAGGTGTGGTCGCGTTGTCGGCCCTCCGTGACCGCCCGACCCACGGACGTAGCATCCGACGTCGATCAGGTTGCCGTCGTGCAACCTCGCGTCGTCCGATGGCTCGTAGTACCCGCTCAAGTCGAGGGCGAACATGAGTCTGGTGTCGGCATCGAGGAACGCCGCGACCGTGGCGTCGTCGTGCAGCCAGATGTTCTCGTACTCGCCGATGGGTGACACCGGTGCGGTGGCCACGCCGGCGGGTGGGCTGCCCGGCGGATCCCAGGTCGTGTCCCAGGCCTCGATCACAACCGGGCAGCGCCATCCTCGCCGCTTCCACAGCTCGATCAAGATCCGGGTTCCGATGTTGGCCACGCCCGAGATCGGGCCGCTGTAGGGGTAGAGGTTGAGCACCTGCTCAAGCCGATCGATGTAACGGGGTTCCTCGTCGGGGGTGGCCGTCTCGGTTGCCAGGAACTGCATACCGGCATAGATCTGGAACTCCCGAATCGCCCACTCGGTGCGCCGCCCGAAGTCGCCGTCAGGGTTGCCGACACCTCGGAATCCCAGCTCGTTCAGGTCCCACTGGAGGCTGTCGACGTAGGAGCCGGGTACCCCGCCGGCTTCGCCGCCCCACACCCGGCGGTCGTCGTTGTCGCCGCGCTGCAGGTCGTGGCCGCCGTAGGCGTCGGCGCCGTCCTGCAGCGAGTCGGGAAAGACGCCGACGAGTACCGGCAACCAGATGGTGCCGGCGGCCGACTTCCCCCATCCGGTCGAAGGCGTGGCACCACCGGTGACGTGGGCTCCGGCGTCGTACTCCGTGGCCAGCGTCACCAAAGCATCCTCGTCGTCCAGTAGCTCGTCGACCGACAGATCCTGCCAGGCCGGCCAGCGGGCCCGCAGGGCGGCCAGGTAGGCGGCGGCCAGGGCGATGCCGGCCTTGGGGAACCGGGCCAGGTTGAACAGATCGGTCTTGTTCTCGACAGGGAGCGCATCGAAGTCGGTCCACAGGAGATGGTCCATCGCCGAGCCGTTGGACCCGTCGGCCGCCTTCTCCCGCCAGGTGATGTAGGGGTCTCCGTCGAGACCGTCAGGGCCCACCAGCGCGGCCATGTTCGGGGGTCGCCATTGGGCAACGCCGAGCCGGTCGTCGAGATCGTCGGCCAGGTTGAACCGCCAGGCGCGGTTGATGTCGTCGGCCGCCCACGCCAGTTTCTGGTCTCGGCCCGGCGTCCAGACGGTGAGCCCGACCTCCTGCTGCTTGGGCGCTTGCATGCAGCCCTGATAGATCACAACGGCCAGGAAGCGGGGCGGCAGGTTGTGCTCGGCCGCCGATTCGTTGATGTAGCCGCGGAAGTCGCCGGTCACCTCGGCGGTGGTGACCGGATCGCCGGCGGCCAGGGCGTAGAGGGCCTCGTAGCCCGGGATGTAGTTGTGGCCGAACCCGAACCCCTCGAACCGGGGGCGAATGTCCTGGAACATGGTCAGTGAGTGCATCACGGCTCCACCCCGGAGCAGCTCAACCGTCACCTCGAGCAGTCCGATCACCAGCGGCTGATACGAGGTGACCCCGTCGGTGGTGGTGACGGTGGCGATGGTGGGCGACGAGATGGGATCGAACGTCCACCGGTACTGGTCGATCTGTTCGTCGGTGGTGACGAACACGGCGTAATCGATCACCGAGGTGATGCCGATCGGGGAACTCAGTGAACTGACGAGGGCGATGTCCTCGCGGTCACCGGCGCCGGGGATGATCTCGGCCTGACCGAGGTCGGCGGCGCGGAATCCCGCCGGTAGGCGGGATTCGGTGGTACGGACTCCCATGGTCTGCTACCGGCTACCGGCTACCGGCTACCTGCTGCCGGCTACCGGTTGGATTGGCGGTGGCGCGACGAGCCGTTGGACGCCTGACCGTTGACAGTGAGCGCCATCGGTTGCCCGTAGCACTGTTTCCCTCCTCCACCACGCCCCTCTGCCGGCTCGTCCGGGTCGCCCGGACAACGAAATCCTAATCTCTGGCCACAACCAGGTGCAAACGATTATCGGCAGGCTGGAAATGGGGTTGACGCGTGGGTCACGGCAGCGACACGTAGCCGTGCTTCGCCTTCCAGATGAAGTACTTCTCGAAGGCGATCTTCATGGCGTGGGCCTGCGGGCCGGGGATCATCACGCTGTGCTTGCGGGGCGGGAGCATCTTGTCGGCCAGGATGATCACGCCGTTGTTGCCGGCGTCCATCACACAGATGGCTCCGATGTCGCCGAACGTCTTGTGGACGTCCGGCTCCTCGCCCCGGATCTGGGCGGCGACATTCTTGGCCGCCACGTGGGCCTGCTGCTCGGTGGGGAACCCGGTCTTCGGGATGCCCACCGGGTTGGCCGTGTGCCAAGGCACGTCAACCGCGGCGGCGATGCCGACCGCATACACGTTGTCGTAGGGTTCGGTCTGGTAGGTGTCGCGGACCGGGACATAGCCCTTGTCGTCGCTGATCTCGGTGGCCTTGCGCACCACGTCCTGACCGACGAATGGCGGGATGATCATGGCGTAGTTGAAATCGAGTTTCCGGTCGTCGGCCAGCACGAGCCGCCCCTCGTCGACGTACGACATGCCGGTGTCGAGCACCGCCGAGATCTTCTCCTTCTTGAGGAACATCTCGAGCAGGGTCTCGCCGTGTTTTAGGCCGCCGATTCCGAAGTGGCCGAGTTCCGGCTCGGGCGAGACGTACGTCATCGGCACCTGCTTCTTGATGCCGTTCTTGCGGAGCTGGTGGCTCACGTTGAACAGGAACTCGTACGCGGCACCGAAACAGCCGGCGCCCTGGGTGGCGCCGATCACGATCGGGCCCGGGTTCTCGAGGAACCGCTTCCAGCCCTCGCCGGCCTTGATCGCCTCCTCGAGGGTGGTGATGTTGTAGGCGTTGCCGTTGGGCCCGAGGCCGGGAACGACATCGTGGTTGTTCTGGTAGCCGGTGGCGATGATCAGATAGTCGTAGCCGTAGGATCCCTGCGGTGTCAGCACCTGCTGCTGATCGAGCAGCAGTTCGGTGGCCGGTGCGTGCACGAAGTCCACATCGTGGTTCTCGAAGGTCGGGGCTACGGGGAAGGTGATGTCGTCCGGCGTGCGCTTCCCGAAGGGCAGCCAGATCAGTGATGGATTGAACAGAAAGCGATCGGAGGGCGAGATGACCGTGACGTCGACATCGCCGTCGAGCTCGTTCTTCACCGAGATGGCCGCCGTGAGGCCACCGAAATTGCTCCCGAGCACCACAACCTTTTTTCGTGACATGTCAAAACTCCTCGTTCTTTGGCTCGGCTCTCATTGTCGTCGGTCACCGATTGAGCCTCTAGGGCCAAAGGGCTCTGCCCGGTGACGGCTACCGAGCCGTCGGGCTCGAGCAACACGATGTCGGCCACCGATCGTGATCGTGTCGCCCGTCGCCGATCGGCCGGGATCGTGGTCGACGATTCTCCCGCCGGCGACGGTGAGCGGGGTCGGTCCTCCGCCACCGAACCGGGCCCCATCTCGGATGATCAACGCCGACGTGGGAACGCTCGTCATGGCAACCAATGCCAACTGCAGGCGAAAACGGAGATTCTCGAACCGGTACCGGTTGTACCATGGCGCCGAGTGAACGACATTCGATCGGTGCTCATCTACAGCACCTACTTCGTCCTCACCGCGGCTCTCGGCGTGGTTTTCGTGCTTCTCGAGGATCTGCAGGCCCGCCACGGCTTGGCCGACTGGGAGGTCGGCCTGATTGCCGGCACCGGTTTCGGTGCGGCGCTGGTCGTACAGACGATGCTGTCACCCCTCGCCGACCGTGGGGTGAAGGTTCCGCTATCCATCGTCGCCCTCGGTGCCGGGGTTCTTGGCCCCGTCGGTTTGGCCTACGGATCGTCCACGCTGGTTCTTGCCGGCAGTCGTGGCTTGTCGGGCATCGGGCTTGGCCTGTTCGCCCTGCTGGCCCGCAAGGCGCTGATCGGCCTCGACGCCACCGGCGGTGGGGCGAAACTCGGGATGCTGCTGTCGGTGGCGGTCGCCGGCTTCATCTCCGGCCCGTTCATCGGCTACCTCTTCGAGCCGTGGGGATTCGAGGCCCCGTTTCTCGCAGTGTCCGCTGCGCTGATCGTGGTCGGAGCGCCGGCGACGATGGCCATCCTCCGCTCCGAGTTCGCCACGACGCCGGTCGACTACAGCGTGATCGGTCAGCTCCTGCGGCGCCCGCGGATCCAGTCCGCCCTGCTGGTGCAGTGCATCGTGCTGGGCTACGTCGGCGTCTTCGACTCCATTGTCGACCGGTTCCTCACCGATCTCGGCGCCTCCACCGGCGACGTCGCCCGGGCCATCATGGTCGTCGGCTTCCCGATGCTGATCCTCCCCCGCATCGCCGGCAACTGGGCCGAGGCGCTCGGCGGGACGAGGGTCATGCTGCCGGCGCTGTTGTGTCTGGTGCCGATCATGGTCGGCTATTCGCTGGTGCCGACGGCCCTGTGGTTCGCCGCCGTCGGGCTTCTGCACGGTTCGGCCGAGTCGTTCGCGTCGATCAGCTCCCAGGTGTTGGTGCTCGAGGTGACCGGAGCGGAGAAGGCGGCGGTCGGCACCGGTCTGCTCGACGCCGCCGGGCTCATCTCCGCTGCGGTGGCCGCCGGACTGGCCCCGCTCATCTACGGGGCATCCGGCAAGGGTGTTTTCGTCATCACCGCTTCTGCCGGGGCGATGTTTGCCGGGCTGGCCCTCTGGCGCATCCGTGATGCCGCGGAACTCGATCGGGTCGCCGCAGCCGCCCCCGTCTGATCGATCGGAGTCGGTCGGCGCGGTCGATGCGCCCGGCCGGTGGACGATAACTACTCGGAGAGAAGCGCGCTGATCGTGTCGTCGTCGAGTCCGGTCGGGCCGAGCGGTCGGGTCGACTCGAGACCGCCGGTGGTCTGAACGCCGGCACAGTCCTGGCGGAGACTCTCCTTGGCCGCGTCGTGGTCCTTGGCGGCTCGATTGCGCTGGGTGACCACCCAGGCCATACCTCCACCGGATGTGATGGTCGCGATGCCACTGACGATCGATGTCGGGTTGTTCCCCCACAACAGCGAAACGACGAGCAGGATGCTGGCGACGGCCGTCGCTGCGGAGACGCCGTAGACGAGCGCCCAGAACCGGTTCAACCGTTTGAACTTTGCTCGCTCGTCTCGAATTGCGGCCTGGCATGCCGGTGAAACGGACACCGTCGCTCCTTCCATTGCGTCGTGCAGTCGACCGAGATCGGCCGGCCGCTGACATGTTAGACTCTTGTCGCTTCCACCACGGTCGGCAAGCAGCAAAGGGGATTCGTCCACCGGCTGATGCTGTTGCGTCCGG
>JAOUGG010000572.1 GCA_029857855.1 Acidimicrobiia bacterium
GGTCAGATCGCCTCCCTGGGTCAGGTCGACGGAGTCGTCGGCGGCGGTGGAGTCGTCGGTGGACGCCGAGTCGTCGGTTGCCGCGTCGTCGGTCGACTCGGTTGAGTCGTCGGTGCTCGCTTCGCCATCGCCTTCGTCGGATCCACCGCATGCGGACGCGATCAGAGTGAAGGCGAAGAGCAGAGCAAGCAAGCTCTTGAGATGCTTCATATGAGTGTTACTCCCCTTTGTTGCTGTTATTTGGTTTCCAGATCCGCCGGTGGGTTCCGAGAGGAATCCGGCAGGTGGATCTTAATACGCCCAGCTTCGCTCGTCTGTGGTCGAGCCGGTGTTGTCACATGGAATGTCCCGAAGAATGTCGCAAATCGTTACAGAGATGCGGCGAGATCCCGCAGAAAGTCGACGCTGGTCTCGACATCGCGAATCGGCCCCTCGCCTTCGGACGGCGGTTCGCCGGTGATGGCGCAGTCCTGTTCGATCACGTACCAGCCGTCGTAGCCGCCGGTCTCGAGCGTCGTGATCACTCCGGCCACGTCGAGGTCGCCCTGGCCGAGCGGGGTGAACAGGCCGTCCTGGACCGCCTCCATCAGGGTCAGTTCGTTGTTGTTCAGCCGGGCGGCCACGGCGAGGTTCGTGTCCTTCAGGTGCACCAGCCCGACCCGGTCGGCGTGGCGTTTCACCAACTCGACGGGGTCGTAGCCGCCGATGGCGAGATGTCCGGTGTCGACCACGACGGCGACGTCGGTGTTGTCGAGCAGGGCCTGCACCTCGTCGGCGGTCTCGATGACGCAGCCGACGTGTTCGTGGATCACCTGGATCAGATCGTGTTCGGCGCAGATCTTCTCGACCTCGTCGACCATGTGATAGAGGTGGGCCCATTCCTCGTCGGTGAGCGGATGGCGGGGCTCCCAGTCGGCCGAGGTGACGGGAGCGGTGTTGAAGTAGCGGGCGCCGTTGTCGGATAGCAGCCGTGCGGCGGTGACCGACTCGGACCGGGCCTGGTCGGCCTGCTTCGGATCGTGGAGAACGAGGGGGATGAAGGCGGCGAGCAGTGACATGTCATGTCGGGCGAGCACGGCCTGGAGCTCGGCCTTGGTGCCGGGTAGCCAACCGTTTGAGCCCAGCTCGGTCTTGGTGAACCCGAGGCGTTTCATTTCACCGAGCACGCGTTCGGGGGAGAGTTGGTGGCCCCAGCCGGGCACTTCGCACACACCCCACGAGATGGGGGCGGTGGCGACTCGGTCGAGGAACGTGGAGGTTGCGGACAAGCGTGGCATCCTTTCCGGCTTGAGACCCGCGAGGCGTTGCGGCCCCAGACATTGGAGCGCTCCAATAACGTACGGCAATACGAGGGGCAGCGCAAGGTCGAATCGTCGAGATCGAAAGAAATCGACCGAAGCGGACCCCGGCTTGTGCTGTGTGTCACCATCGAGGGTCCGAAGTTGTCTCGTGGAGGGCTTGAATTAGAGCGCTCCAAACTCTACAGTCGGGGGTGATGTCGCCCGACGACCCGCCTCCCTCCATCGCCAGACAGCGGCCCCCGACGATGGACGACGTCGCCCAGGCGGCCGGGGTGTCGCGGGCGCTCGTCTCGCTGGTGATGCGAAATGCCCCCAACGTCAGCGACAAACGACGGCACGCGGTCCTCGACGCGGCCGACCGTCTCGGCTACCGACCGAACGCCGCCGCCCGCAGCCTGGCCGAGCGTCGATCGAACACCCTCGGTGTCGTGGTCAACGACCTGCACAACACCTTCTTCGCCGACCTGGTCGACGGCATTCACGAGATCGCCCAGGCCAACGGCTTTCGGCTCCTGCTGAACACGGCCTGGCGAACCGACACCGACGAACGTGAGGCCATCGAGGCATTCCTCGAATACCGGGTCGACGGCATTCTGGTCCTCGGCCCGACGGCCGAGGGCGACACCCTGCTCGAAGCAAGCAGGAACACACCGCTCGTCACCATCGGTTCGTCGTTTCCCGGCGTCGACGCAGTCGTCAACGACGACCTGCGGGGCGGGGAGATGGCCGCCGAGCACCTCGTGCAGCTCGGCCACCGCGACATCGTCCACCTCGACGGCGGCAACGGTGCGGGAGCCGCCCACCGTCGGGAGGGATTCGCCGGTGTCATGGAGTCGATGGGGCTCGACATCCGCGTTGTGCCCGGCGAGTTCACCGAGCGCTCCGGCCTCGCCGCCGCCACCCGACTCGTCGAGTCGGGATCGGTGCCGACAGCCGTCTTCGCGGCCAACGATCTGGCCGCCGTCGGCTTGATCGACGCTTTGACCGTCGCCGGACACTCCGTTCCGGAGTCGGTTTCCGTGATCGGCTACGACAACACCCACCTGGCTCATCTGCAACACATCGGTTTGACCACCATCAACCAACCGAGGGTGGAGATGGGTCGACTGGCGGCGGAGATCGTGCTGGAGCGCCTCGAGTCCGGTCGCCGGCAGGCGGTCTGCCACGTCGTGACCCCCAAGCTGGTGGTCCGCGAGACCACCGCCCCACCCCCTGTCCGCGTCATCCAACGAATCGAATCCGGGATCTGACATGTCGAACCCCATCAACGAAGAATCCTCGGCCGAAGCGCCCGACCTGATCACCATCGGTCGCGTTTCGATCGACCTCTATCCCCACCAGCAGGGCCCGATGAGGGAGGTGACGTCGTTGCAGAAGTCGATCGGGGGGACCGCGACCAACGTAGCGGTGGCGGCCGCCCGCCTGGGCCATCGAGCCGCCGTGGTGACGAAGGTCGGCGACGATGCCTTCGGACTCGACGTGCAGCATGCGCTCACCGAGCGGTTCGGGGTCGACGCCCGGTACGTGTCGGTCCACCCGAGCCTTCCGACGCCGCTGGCCTTCGCCGAGCTGGATCCGGTCGAGGAGCCGTCGATCATCTTCTACCGGTATCCGGACGCCCCCGACTTCCAGCTCCGCCACGAGGACCTCGATCCGGTACCGATCGAGGACGCCGCGATTCTCTGGATCCCGGCATCACGGTTCTCGGCCGAACCGAGTCGCAGTTCCGTGGTCAAGGCACTCGAGCGCCGGGAACGGCGCTGGCACACGGTGTTCGATCTCGATTGGCGGCCCCAGTTCTGGCCGTCGGAGGGCGTCGCCCACGCCGTCATCGAGCCGCTCATCGACAAGTTCACCATTGTCATCGGCAATCGCCAGGAATGTAAGGTCGCCGTCGGGAGCGATGATCCCAACGAGGCCGCCGATCGCCTGCTGGCCAAGGGCGTCGAGGCCGCCATCGTGAAACTCGGCGGCGACGGCGTTCTGGT
>JAOUGG010000573.1 GCA_029857855.1 Acidimicrobiia bacterium
CAAGGCCCGGCGCTTGGCGGCCGGGCTCCGCAGCATCGGTGTCGGTCCCCAGGACCGGGTTGCGCTGCTGTGCTCGACCCGGGTCGACTGGGTGATCGCCGATCTCGGGATCCTGACGGCCGGCGGAGCGACCACCACGATCTATCCGTCGAACACCGCCGAGGAGTGCGCGTTCATCATCAACGACTCGGACTCCCAGGTGGTCATCGTCGAGGACGTCGATCAGCTGGCCAAGATTCGGGAGGTCGCCGATAAACTGACCGGTCTGCGCATGATCGTGCTGATCGAGGGCTCTCCACCAGACGACGAGACCGACGGCGTGATCAAGCTCGACGACCTCGCCACCAAGGGCGACCTCAGCACGATCGACGACGTCATCGACTCGATCGACCGTAACGACCTTGCCACGCTCATCTACACGTCCGGAACCACCGGGCAACCGAAGGGCGTCGAACTGACGCACGACAACTGGCTCTACGCCTCGGAAGCGTCGTCACGTGTCGGCATCCTCGAATCCGACGACGTCCACTTCCTCTGGCTCCCGCTGTCGCACTCGATGGGCAAGGTGCTCGAGATCCTCATGATCGACGCCGGCGTCGAGACCGCCATCGACGGCCGTGTCGAGAAGATCGTCGAGAACCTGGCCGAGATCCGCCCGACACTCATGGCCGCCGCACCTCGAATCTTCGAAAAGGTCCACAGCGTGGCCGTGTCGACGGTGCAGGCCGAAGGCGGGGCCAAGGCGAAGATCTTCGACTGGGCGGTCAACGTCGGCACCGAGGCTTCGCGTCAGAAGCGGGCCGGGAACGAGCCCGGTAGGCTGCTGCAGCTGCAGGCCAACCTGGCCGACAAGCTCGTGTTCTCGAAGGTGCGTGATCGTTTCGGCGGCCGTGTCCGCTATTTCATCTCCGGTTCGGCACCGCTGGCCGAGGAGCTGTGCGAGTTCTTCGACGCCGCCGGGCTGACCGTGCTCGAGGGCTACGGTTTGACCGAGTCGTCCGCGTCGACCTTCGTGAACCTGCCGAACAAGCCGAAGTTCGGAACCGTTGGTCCGCCGCTCGAAGGCACCGAACTCAAGATCGCCGACGACGGTGAGGTGCTGATCAAGAGCCGGGGCATCATGCGCGGCTACCACGGCCTCCCCGAGGAGACCGAGGCCACGCTCCGCGACGGCTGGCTGTACACCGGCGATCTCGGCGAGACCGACGACGACGGCTACCTGCGAATCACCGGCCGCAAGAAGGAGCTGATCAAGACCTCGGGCGGCAAGTATGTGGCGCCGGCCAAGATCGAGGGCCTGATCAAGGCGGCGTCGCCGTATGTCTCGAATGCGTTGGTGCACGGTGATCGCCGCAAGTACTGCGTGGCGCTGGTGACCCTCGACCCCGACGCCGTGACCCATTGGGCGACCGAACACAATGTCGAGAACGACGTGGCCACCATCGGACGGCATCCAGACATGATCGCCGCCATCGACAAGGCGGTCGAAGAGGTCAATTCGAACCTGGCCTCCTACGAGACGATCAAGAAGGTGTCGATCCTGCCCGCTGAGTTCGCGGTGGAGACCGGGGAGCTGACGCCCTCGATGAAGGTCAAGCGGAAGTTCGTCGAGGATCTCAACGTCGGTGTCCTCGATTCGATGTACGACTGAGGTTGCGGTTGGCCCGCCGGTTCGTCGCCGGCGGGCCAACCGCTAACCGACCGCAGCAACGTGCTCCGCTGATTCGGTGAAGGCCACCATCACCTGACCGCGGGTCACACCGCTGTTCATCTGCCGGAGCCAGAACTCCCGTCCCCCCGGATCGGGAGCCCGGCCCAGAACGTTGCCGTAGATGCGGTCGATGTACTCGCCGTTCGACGTGAGCCCGTAGCGGGACCGCACCTCGGCGGAGAGGGCGAACTCGTCGGCCACCGCCACCAGGGTCACGCCGTCGGTTCGAGCCCCGATCCAGTAGGTGAGACCCGCGGCGTCCGGCTCACGGCCGAACGCCCCCAGGTACAGGCGACGGATCTCCCGTTCGTAGGTGGCGGCGTCGGCGACCGCGTCGGTCGGCGGGGCGGCCGGGCCCGGCGCAGCATCGTAGTCCGTCGCTCGTAGACCGTTCGTTCCCGTCCTGAGTCGGAACTCGGGCGACTCGGCGAACGCCAGGAGCAGCTCGGCCCGGGTGGCGCCGGACCCGAGCTGGCGGAGCCAGTAGCTGCGTTCGGAGGCGGACGGGGTTCTACCCAGCACATTGCGGTAGAGCTGGTCCACGAAGCCGGCGTCTCCCAGTTGCCCATAACGCGACCCGAACTCGCCGCTGGCGGCGAACGAGGCGGCGACCGAGGCGGGCGACGCGCCGTTGATCATCTGGCGACGCCAGTAGACGAAGGCCGCCTCGCCCGGCAGCCGCTGGAAGGCCGCTTGATACAAGCGGGCGATCTGCCCGTCGAGGCTGCTGGTCGGACGGGTCGATTCGGGCACCTCGACCTTCACCAACTCGGACGCCGACGGGATGCCGTTGCTGTCGAGCACCGACAACAGGTAGTAGCCGGGGGTGATCACGGCGTCGTTGTCGGGCAGGTGGGTGACGACCCGATCACCGTCGGCCGTATCACGGTTCATGCCGAAGTCGAGCTCGACGAACCGCTGCTCCATGTTGAACGAGTGGGTGACCGACCCGGACTTGACCATCGTCACCCGGGCCACGTCGGCGCCGTCGGGAACGCTGATCACCAGACGCTGACCGGCGGTGAGGGTGTCGTCGGAGATCCGATCGATCGTCGGTCGGGGCATCGGGCCGCCGTCGGCCCTCGTCAGGTAGTCGGGGTGGTAGAGCTCGGCATCGGTGTTGGTGATCGGGCCGGGCGAGCCGCCACCGGCGGTGAGTACCCGACCGTCGGGTAGCAGCAGCGCCGTCGAGTGGTAGAGGCGTGGCACCTGGGCCGAGTCGCCGACGGTCCACTGGCCGGTTCGAGGGTCCCAGATCTCGGCGGTCAGGTTCGAGTTGTAGGTGTCGATCGGGTCCCGCGTGATGAGGCTCGACTGTTTGATGGATCCGCCGGTGGCCAGCACCCGACCGTCGGGCAGGAGCGTGCCGTTGACCCAATGGCGAATCGAGCTCAGCGTGCCGGCCGGCGTGAGGACCGGGTCGCCACCGCCGGTCACGTCGATGATGAGCGCCTGCCGGGAGTTGCCGCCGAACAGGAGGATCCGTCCCGGTTCGAACATCACCGACGTCGACCCGACGCCGGCATAGCCGGCCGGAAGCCGGCCGACGATCTCCAGCGATGTCATCGACTCCGAC
>JAOUGG010000574.1 GCA_029857855.1 Acidimicrobiia bacterium
GGTAGTCGGTGCCGAGTGGCGGCGCATTGTCGGCGCCGGGCGCCAGGAACGGTCGGGCGACAATGTCATTGGCGTCGTTCTCGTAGAGCATCGGCCCGAAGAGGGTCATCAGCAGAACGGCCACGAAGAGGATGACCCCGAATACGGCGGCCCGGTTGCGGAGGAACATCCGCAGCGCCTGACGGCCGGGCGGGCCTGCGACCTCGACGTCGGCCGCCGTCATCCCACCGAGGGGGCCGACGAGGATCTCCGCGTCCTGCACGCTAGCCACCGGAACCTCCCACTCGTATTCGAGGATCGATCAGGCGATAGACCAGGTCGGTCAACAGATTGGCCACCACCACCAGCACCGCCGACATCAACAGCACGCCGAGCAGTACCGAGGTGTCGCGCCGCAGGATCGAGTCGAAGGCCAGCCGGCCGAGTCCGGGCCAGTTGAACACGGTCTCGACCAACAGGGCGCCGGACAGGAGGGCCCCGAACTGCAGGCCGGCGATCGTCACCACGGGAATCACCGCGTTGCGCAGCGCGTGCTTATAGACCACAACCCGCTCCGACAGACCCTTGGCCCGAGCGGTGCGGACGTAGTCGGACTCGAGGACCTCCAGCATCGAGGCCCGGGACAGGCGGGAGTACTGGGCCAGATACAGCAGACCCAGGGTCAGCGCGGGAAGGATCAGGTGGCGCAGAACGTCGAACACCGCCGAGATCGAACCCCCCTCGAACCGCACGTCCCGCATGCCGGAGATCGGCAGGATGTCGAACACCGAGGCGAACAGGATGATGAGGAGAATCCCGGTCCAGAACACGGGCATCGAATAGCCGACCAGCGCGAGAACGGTCACGCTGTGACTGGCCGCCGATTCGGGACGGCGGGCGGTGAAGACCCCGGCCAGCACCCCGAAGACCACGGCGAACACCAACGATGTTCCCACCAACAGCACGGTCGGCCAGAGCCGCTCGCCGATCAGCTCGGTGACGGGGCGGTCGAAGAAGAACGAGAACCCGAGGTCGCCCTGAACGACGTCGCCGATGTAGCTGCCGAGCTGCACGATGAACGGCCGATCCAGGCCGTACTCGGCCCGGATCTGGGCGATCGTTTCCGGGTCACCGGCCCCACTCTCCCCGGCGATGACCGTTGCCGGATCGCCGGGGGTGAGGTGGATCATGGAGAAGTTGAGCACGATCACGGCCAGGATCAGACCGATGGCCTGGGCGATCTTGGCGATGATGCTCCGCATCGAGTTCTCCTACTCCGACAACCACACCTCGTGCATGGGCGACATCTGACCCCAGATGTTGAGGGGCGGGTTCTGGACCGACGGCTGGTAGACCTGCCAGAACGGCGGGTTCGAGACGAAGTAGATCGGAACCTCGTTGGCCACGATCTCCTGGAACTGGGCGTAGAGGTCCTTACGCTCGGCCTCGTCGAAGGTCTGCCCGGCCTTGTCGAGCAGGGCGTCGACCTCGGCGTTCTCGTAGCCGGTGTTGTTGGTCCAGATCGCTCCGACCCGGTTGGAACTCAGGTAGGTGCGGTGCACGCCGATCACCGGGTCGCCCCAGTTCCACACGTTGTTGGTGGTCATCTGGAACTCTCCGGAGGCCACCCGTTCCGCCCAGGTCGGGAAGTCGGGCGACGGATTGAGGCTCACGGCGATCCCGATCTCCTCGAGAGCCTGCACCGCATACTCGGCGTAGGCGGTCCCCTGGGGGAAGCCCGGGATGTAGTCGATGGTCAGCTCGATGTCGCCCTCGGCGAAACCGGCATCGGTCAGAAGCTGGCGGGCCTTGTCGAGATCGAGGTCGTAACCCTCGACGTCACCGTCGTAGAACGGGCTGAACGGCGTGATACCGGTCTTGGTCGGATTGGTCAGACCCAGATCCAGTGCGTCGACCATGAACTCCCGGTCGAGGGCATACGCGATCGCCTGGCGGACCTCCTGGATGCCGAGGACCGGGTCGGCCAGATTGAATTCGAGCCAGGTGATTTGCCCGATCGCCTCGTGCCCGTCGCTGGTCACGATCAGATCCGGGTTGTCCTGCATCCGGATCAGGTCGGCCGGACCGGGCGCCGACGACAGGTGGACGGTGCCGTTCTCAAGACCCAGCACGGCGGGTGAGGGATCCGGGTAGATCTCGATGATGATCTCGTCGAGATAGGGGCGACCCTCGATGAAGAAGTCGTCGAACCGCTCCATCCGGATGATCGATTCGGGGTTGTACTCCACCAGCTGGAACGGGCCGGAGCCCACGAAGTCCTCGCTGTTGCGGGGGTGGGTCGGCAGGTCCTGGCCATCGTTGAAGATGTGTTCGGGGATGATCGGCAGCAGCGCCGGCGACATGGCCAGCAGGATCGCCGGGTGGGGCTGACTCAGGTTGATGACGGCCGTGTAGTCGTCGGGTGTGTCGACCGTCGTGACGGGGGCGAACATCGTCTTGAACGGGTGATGGGCCTGGGCCGTCAGGATCGAGAAGGCCACGTCCTCGGAGGTGATCGGCTCCCCGTCGTGGAAGACGGCGTTCTCCACGATCTTCACCGTGACCGACAGCCCGTCATCGGCAACCTCCCAGCTCTCGGCCAGGTAGGGCTGCGGGTTCCACTCCTCGTCGTAGAGCAGCAGGCCGGCGTTCAACTGGGTGCCTGGAACGGCGGTGGCATAACCCGACTGGACGGCGCCGTTCAGGTGACGGGGCACCTGGGTGCTGCCGATGACGAGCGTTCCGCCCGCCACCGGATCGCCGTCGACCGCCGCCGCGTCGCCGGCGTCACTGTTCTGGTCGCCGGCATCGGCCGAATCCTCCCCGGAATCAGCTGTCGTGTCCTCGGTGGCCGTTTCGGCTTCTCCCTCATCGGTGGCCGACCCCGAATCGTCGGAGCCACCACAGGCTGCGGCCGTCAAACTCACGGCGAAGAGAAGCGCAAGAAGAGCGCGCAATCGGTGGAACGTCATCAGGATCTCCCCTTCCAGCCGGGGCTTCCGGCTGCGTCGGACCTTCTCGGACGCTAGCCAGTCGACTAACCACCTGTCAATCTGCGGCGATCGTCCCGGCCGACGAGCCGGCCGACGCCCGATCGACTACCGCGACATGGAGATCCAGCGCCTCGGCCAGGAGCCCGGAGCGTTCCTGGGCCGAGTAGATCTCGAGATCGAGGTCGATGTCGCTGTCCACGGCCACCGGACGGATGATCAGCCAGGGAACGTCCGATCGCGCCGGCGGGATCTCCGACGCCGGTGGCTCGTCGGATATCGAGACGACGACGTCGCCCACCGAACCTTGATGTCCG
>JAOUGG010000575.1 GCA_029857855.1 Acidimicrobiia bacterium
AGGCCGGCAACCATGGTGGCGATCTGACCTGGTCGTGGGCCCTGGCCGCCGCGGCGTGCATCGTCGAGCCGCTGGATCGACTGCACGACCGATCAGACCGAGCGGATCTCGGCCCGTCGATCTCTTCGCTGGTGGATGTCGCCAATCTCGCCGGACCGGCACGGGCGGCCCGGGCCCTGCTCGACGAGTACGACGGACCGCTCGACTGCACACGGTTCCGCACGTGGCACGATCGGATCGACACGGTCACCAACCGGGTGCTTGCGACCGTCGGCTGAACGGCCGGTACCATCGGTCTCCGTGGAGTCGCTGCCGATCGAACCGGGCCCTGATGATCGAGCCGCTCTGGAGCAGGCCGTGTCGGCGTTCATCGAGCGATTCATCGACGCCCGGGCCGATGCCCCGGTGTTCCACGGTGCGGCCGACCCGGAACTGGTGGAGCGCCTGCTCACACCGCCCACCGAGGCGGGCGGCCCCATCGGCCCGCTCCTCGAACTGGTTACGCAGGCCGTCGACACCGGGTTCGACACCGCATCGGGGCGCTTCCTCTCCTACATCCCGAGCGGCGCACTCTACAGCGCGGCGCTCGGCACCTATCTCGGGGCGGCGATCAACCGGTACACCGCGGGCTCGCACGCCGCCCCCGGGATGGTGGCAATTGAGGAGTCGGTGATCCGCTGGATGACGTCGCTGTTCGGGTTCGGCGACGGGGCCGGCGGGGTGTTGCTGTCGGGCGGTTCGTTGGCGAACTTGACTGCGGTCCTGACGGCTCGGTCCCGCCTTGGAGAGCGGTTCGACGACGGTGTTGTCTACACCTCCGAACGCACCCACCACTCGATGACCAAGGGGGCCTGGATCGCCGGTATCGCCTCCGACCGGGTTCGGCTGATCCCGACCGATGGGCGGCTGCGAATGGATCCGGCGGCGCTCGACGCGGCGATGGATTCCGATGTTGCCGGCGGGCTGCAGCCCATGATGGTCGCTGCCACCGCTGGGACGACCGACACCGGAGCGATCGACCCGCTCGACCGATGCGCCGACTTGGCAGCGACCCATGGTGCGTGGTTCCACGTCGACGCCGCCTACGGCGGATTCTTCCAGCTCACCGACCGGGGACACGCTCGGCTCGCCGGCATCGAGCGGGCCGACTCGATCACCGTCGACGCCCACAAGTCGCTTTTCCTGCCCTTCGGGATCGGTGGTCTGGTAGTGCGTAACGTCGAGCATCTCGTCGACGCCCACGAGGGTCGAGGCGCCTACATGCAGGACGTCGTCGACGGCGATCTCCCCCACTACCTCTCGATGGGACCGGAGCTGACCAGACCGAACCGGGGCCTGCCGTTGTGGCTGGCGTTGAACCTCCACGGCGTCGACGCCTTCCGCCGTACGCTCGATGCAATGCTCGACCTGGCCGAGGATGCGGCGGCGAGGTTGGGCGAGCTGCCGGGCGTCGAGCTGATCACCGAACCCGAACTTTCGGTCGTGGCCTTCCGCTCGACCGACGGCGACACGGCAACCGCCCGGATCCAGCAGGCGCTGAACGACTCCGGCCGCATCCACGTGTCGAGCACCACGATCAACGATCGGCTCTGGATCCGTCTGGCGTTACTCAGCCAGCGGACCACCGCATCGATCGTCGACGAGGCGCTCGACCTGATCAAGGCAGCTACCGGCAGAACGTGCTGATCTCGATACCGCGTTACCCTTCTCGTCTCATCTCGTCCCGGATCTCGTCCTCGCTGATCGGCTTCTGCATGAAGACGACGTAGGCGTTGAGAGCGAGGCCGATACCCCAGCCGGCCATCGGCCAGATGGGCCAGAAGTATCCGCCGCTCGAGAGAGCCCAGATCAGGATCAGAAAACCGTTCACGACGACGTAGGCGGCGACATTTGTGCGAAAGTCACGCTTCGACTTGAGCCGCTTGACGGCTTCGTCTCGTCTTTCATCGGTGGCAGTCATGGTGTCCTCCATTCTGCGACTGTTGGCTGCGTTGACGGCGATCCGCTCATCAACACCACTCTCGCCGATACCGGAGTCGATACCCAGAGGCGTAGGTCCCAACGTCCTGAGGCGCCGCGTCGGCTACTTCGCCGCGTCGTGGACCTTGGCCCCTAGCGCCCTCCGCCCGATGCGCTACTCAATAGTGGCATGCGATCGGTGGAGATTCATCGGACCCCGCGCAATCGACGGCTCGTCACCGAGGCCCTGAGGATCGGTCGACGCCAGATTCCGATTCACGGTTTGTTCGATGTGGACATCACCGACGTTCGACAGCGCCTGGGAGCCCACGACCCCCCGCTCTCCATGACGGCGTTCGTGGCCGCCTGTCTCGGACGGGCCGCCGCCACCCATCCCGAGGTTCACGGGTATCGCAACTGGCGGGGTCGCCTCGTGATCCACCGCCACGTCGACATTGCCACCCTGCTGGAGGTGAGCACCCCGGACGGCGTGTTTCCGCTCGCCCATCTCATCGTCGATGCCGATTCCCGATCGGTCGCCGACATCAGCGACGAGATCCGTACCGTCTTGCAGAACCCGGACGCCGCTCCGGCTCACAAGCTGCTCAGCCGTGGGCTGCCGGCGGTCGTCGCCGTGCCGGGACTGGTGCGGTTCGGCTACTGGCTGGCCAAACGTTCGGTCCGTCTGCGGCGCCGAACCGGCACCGTCTCGCTGACCGCAGTCGGCATGTTTGGAGGCGGTGGCGGATTCGGCATCGCGGCGCAGACACTGCCGACGCTGGGTGTGGTCGTCGGCGGCATCTCACCCCAGCCCAGGGCTGTCGACGACCGAATCGCCATCCGGGATGTCATGGACGTGACGGTCACCGTCGACCACCGGATCACCGACGGAGCACCAACGGCCCGGTTCGCGGCAGACCTGCGTGAGCTGCTCCACTCGGGCGACCTGCTCGACACACCGGTTCTCCGCCCCCACTAGCGGTCTCGGTCCCTTTATGCTTCGCTGCGTCGAGGCTAGTCAGCCGCCTCTGTGGTGCGGGCGATCAGGTTCCGCACCTCGCGGACGGCGACGAGCAGGACTCCCACGTCGCTGCTGGTTGTCCGCAGGTCGACCATGGTCTTTCGGTACCGGTCCAGCGCCACCTTGTGCCGATCGGTCCACGCCTCGAGCAACTGGAGTGGGTCGGGTTCGGTGTCGGCGGCAGCGTCGTTGGCGGCGGCGGCAGCCGTGGTGGCCACCAGGTTGGCCAGCTGCCGGTGATCGCTGTAGAGGTCCATCCGGAGTGTCAGGCGGGCCAGCGTCGACCATTGGGTG
>JAOUGG010000576.1 GCA_029857855.1 Acidimicrobiia bacterium
GGCCCAGGTCGCGGCCGTGGACTAGCGTCCCCCGACCGAGCCGTCGCGTCGCTGATCGGCGCCCCCGACGAAGCCGTCGTCGGTCACCTGAATCACCGACAGGCCGCTGGTCAGAGCGCCGACGCTGACCGGGTGACCCCTCGCCTCCAGGGCCGCAGCCAGGGCGGCGACGTCGTAGTCGATCGTGACGCCGGGGATCGGCTCCTCCAGGTTGGTCGAGCCGTTGCGATTCTGATGGTGCGGTACGTTGACCGCCTCCTGTGCATCGAGCCCGAAGTCGAGGACGTTGACGATCGACTGAGCCGTGTAACCAATGATCGATGAACCACCCGGCGAGCCGGTCACGAGTTCGACGTTGCCGTCGGCGTCGAGAACGATCGTGGGTGACATCGAGCTACGGGGCCGCTTGCCCGGCTGTACACGGTTGGCGATCGGTGTACCGTCACCGGCCGTGGGTGAGAAGGAGAAGTCGGTGAGTTCGTTGTTGAGCAGGAACCCGCCACCGGGCACCATCACGCCGTTGCCGAACGAACTCTCGATCGTGGTGGTCATCGACAGGGCGTTGCCGTAGCGATCGACGATGGAGACGTGGCTGGTACCACCCTCGGTGTCGGCTTCCTGCGGGCCGGTGGGGTCGAACTCGCCGGGAGGCGTACCCGGTGCTGCCGTGCCCATGTCCATGTCGGTGATGAGCGCAGCCCTGGAGGCCAGGTAGGCATCGTCGAGCATGCCCTCGACGGGAACGGTGACGAAGTCGGTGTCGCCGACGTAGAGGTTGCGGTCAGCGAAAGCGAGCCGCCCGGCCTGGGCGAACCGGTGCACGAACTCCTCACCCAGCGGATCGGTGCCGAGATCGAAGTTCTCGAGAATCCCGAGAATCTGGCCGACTGCGAGCGCTCCCGACGAGGGCGGACCCATGCCGCACACGTCGTGGCCCCGGTAGTCGACACACACCGGCTCCCGCTCGACCACGTCATAGGCGGCGAGGTCGGCCAGGGTCATGTCGCCGCCGATGGCGGGGTCGGTCTGCACGGCGTCGACAATCGACTCGGCCAGCGGCCCGGAGTAGAAGCCGGACGCCCCCTCGGACCGCAGCGTGCGCAGTGTGTCGGCGTAGTCGGGGTTGCGGACCCGCGTCCCGGCCGGGACGGCGGCGCACTCGGTTTCGCTGCCGTTGGTGAAATACTCGAAGGCGGTGGGATCACGGAAGAAGAGGCGGTCGCTGCAATTGGGATTGCGCGCGAGGAGTGCGGTCACCTGGTCGGCGGTTCGGCCCGTCACCTCATAACCGCCTTGGGCCAGACGCACCGCTGGGTTGAACAACGTTGACCACGGACGGTTGCCATGGGTCTCGTGCACGACCTCCATCAGCATCGGCGTGCCGGGAACACCGACCGACAGTCCGGACTGCCAGGCGTCGGTAAAGCCGAGGCCGGCGAAACGGTCCTCCGTGGCGGCCAGGGGCGCCTTCTCCCTGGCATCGTAGGTGGTGATCTCACCGGATGCCGCGTCGTACCACACCAGGAAGGCACCGCCGCCCAACCCGCTCGACTGAGGTTCGACGAGTCCGAGGACGGTCTGTACGGCCACCATGGCGTCGGCCGCCGTTCCGCCCTGCTGAAGCACCTTGGCGCCGGCCGCGGTGGCCAGGGGGTTGGCGGTGACGACCATTTCCCGCTGGGTCGTCGTCGCCGTAGGCGGCGCCGACTCCTGCGCAGCGGCCGGGGCGGCGGTCGCCACCACCGCAAGGACCAACATGACTACCAAACGACGAAACACGGCGACCTCCAGGTCAGCTTCGAGCGGGTGAGATTGTGAGACAAGGCGCAACAAACCCTAGTCGGTGGATCGACATCGAGAAAGCGAGAGGGTCGACGGACCCCGCCACGCCGGCTTTGGCGACCCCCGATGACACCCCGTAGGCTCGTGCTCATGACCGCGGTTACCGACATCGAACCGACCTGGCTGGCCCCCTCCTACTACCTCGACGCCGATTCGCCGGAGGTCGCAGCCTTTGCCGCCGAAGCGCTTGGCCCGTCGGGGACGGCTGCATCGACAACCCCAACCGACAAGGCGATCAAACTCTTCTACGCTGTGCGCGACGGCTTCCGCTACGACCCCTACGGCATGGACCCACGACCAGAGGCCTTCCGGGCCAGTCACGTCGCCGGACTCGACACGGCCTGGTGTGTGACCAAATCGGTGCTGCTCACGGCGGCCGCCCGCAATCAGGGCATCCCGGCCCGACTCGGCTTCGCCGACGTCCGCAATCACCTGAGCAGCGAGAAGCTCCTGGAGCGGCTCGGCACCGACCTGTTCATCTGGCACGGTTACAGCGAATTGCTCCTCGACGGCCGCTGGTTCAAACTCAGCACCGCCTTCAACGTCGAGTTGTGTGAACGGTTCGGCGTCAAGACCCTCGACTTCGACGGCACCGACGACGCCCTCATGCACCCGTTCGACACCGCCGGCAACCGCCACATGGAGTACGTCAACCAGCGGGGCAGCTTCGACGACCTCCCGTATGAGCAGATCGTGGCCGACTTCGCCGAGCTCTACCCGGAGTGGGGATCGGCACCCGAACGCGCCAGCGCGGAATCGGCAGGCGACACCGCCTTCTCCGCCGAAGGCTGATCGAACGCCACGCGCTACGGGAAACGCATCTTCGGGCCGGACTCGGCCCAGTCCTGGTGGTTGCGCACGTAGGCGTTGGCCACATCGTTGACCGGCAGGTGGTCCCACGAGGTGAGCACCCCGGTCGACATCGCCTCGTGCAGGATCCGGCGGCGGCGTTGCGAGTCGATGACCCGCTCCCGGATGGCGTCGGAATCCCACCGCTCCGCCACCTCCGCCGCGAAGGAGGCGGCCAGCTCCCGGTAGCCGCCGGCATCGGCGACCGGGGCGAGCTGCAGCTCGTCGGGCATCGCCGGCGCAACCACGGCGCCTGAGGATCCGTCGCCCGTTTCCGCCGAGAGAGGGACGACCGGCGCGATCAGGTTGTTGCGTTCCAGCGGATCGACTTCGAGATCGTAGAGCTGATCGGGGTCGGTGGCGCAACTGATGAACTTGTAGCGGCCCCGGCGGATCATGAACATCGGATGCGACGTCATCTCCCCCATGTACTCGCCGGTCGTCTCGTCGACGTCATCGGTGCCACCGGTGGCCAGAGACCACAGACTGCGTCCGGCCCACCGGCCGGTGTCGACGTGGTCCGAGAAACCCTGGTCGGCGAGGCCCCGACCGTCGGTGGCGACTTCGACAACCGTCGGCAG
>JAOUGG010000577.1 GCA_029857855.1 Acidimicrobiia bacterium
CCAGCCCCACCCCTGCGCGTTCGCGGGCGAAAACGACCACTTTTGACCGCTTTCGCCCGTAAACGACCTCACGGGTCGGCGGTGCGGGGTGGGACGTGGAGAGGTGGAGAGGTGGAGAGGTGGAGATCAGGGAGCGGTGTGCCAGCGTTGGAGCAGCTCGGCGGCCTCGGCGGCGTCGATCGGTCCGTGATCCAAGCGGTGCTGCCGCAGCATCTTCTGGGCTCGGCCGATGACCGGCCCGGGTTCGAGGTCGAGCAAAGCCATGATGTCGGTGCCGGACAGGGGCGAATCGTAGGGCCCGACATCGCCAGCCGCCACGAGTTCGTCGATCATCTCGACCAGGCGGTGCGCCGCATCCCGGTGCTGCGAGTCGACGAGAGTTAGGGCACCGACGTTGCCGGCCAGCGCTAGTGGCGCATCGACGCCGGAGGCTGCGATCAGGCGTCGAGCGTCGGCCGGCGACGAACGGCCGTTGTCGACCCAGTCCCGAACCCTCGTGACCAGAGCCTTGGTCTCGGCTCGATCCTGGTTGGAGTAGCGGAGCCGGCGGACCACGGCGGTCACGTCGGTCGACCACAGCAGCCCGGCCCGCCGGACCAGCGCCGAGCCTGGCGCCGCCGCCAGCGCTGCGGCGACGGCTGCCTCGTCCCTCGACATCGGGGCGACCGCGTGGTGTAACAACCCGGTTACCACGAGGAACGCGAGTCCGGCCGACGGATCGTCGATCGCCAGCAGCCGTTCCAGTTCATCGTTGACCCGTTCGACCGAGACGATGTCCAGCCGGTCGGCCAACTCCGTCGCCGCTCGCGCAACCTCATCGTCCACCGAAAGATCGAAACGGGCGATGAACCGCGCGGCCCGAAGCATACGAAGCGGATCGTCGCCGAACGACACCTCGGGCGACAGCGGGGTCCGCAGTACTTTGGCCGCCAGGTCGGCCGCACCTCCGAACGGATCGTGCAGCGTTCCGTCCGGCACCTCGATGGCCATGGCATTGATGGTGAAGTCTCGCCGGGACAGGTCCTCGTCGAGTTGATCGCCGAAAGTCACGATCGGCTTGCGTGACTCGGCGTCGTAGCGCTCGGCCCGGTGCGTGGTGATCTCCAGGGCGAGCCCGTCGACTTGGGCGCCGATGGTGCCGAATCGTTCGCCCTGGGTCCAGACGTGTTCGGCCAGCGGCGCGACCAGGGACTTGATCACCCGGGGTCGGGCGTCGGTGGTGAAGTCGATGTCGAAGCCGGAGAGGCTGCCCAGCGAGAGGTCCCGGACGATGCCGCCCACCAGGTAGAGGCGGTGGCCGGCGGCCACGAATCGTTCGGCCACCGGGTTGATCACGGGCGCCAGGGCGCCGAGCGCCTGGGAGTCGATGCCGGTCGGAGCTCCCACCGATCAGGAACTCCCGGACTCCGCGTGCTCGTGGATCGCCCGGGCCACTTCGACGTGCTCGGCCCCCGGGCCCCCGCTCGTGGGCTCCTCGGGCCGGTAGTCGACACCGAGCATGCGGGCGGCGACCGCACCGGCCGTGTTGGCCAGAGCCTCGTAGTCATAGCCGCCCTCGAGGAACAGCAGTCGACGACCGGCCGGCACGAGGTCGCAGATGGCGTCGATGAGGTCGGCGTAGTCGGCGGAGGTCAGACCGAGGTCGGTGAGCGGGTCGCGGCGGTGGCCGTCGAAGCCGGCCGACACCAGTACCCAGGTCGGGTCGAACCGTCGGGCCACCGGTTCGACGACGGTGTTGAGCGCCAGGCGGTAGTTGTCGCCGGTGGCGCGGGCGGGCATGGCGATGTTGACGTTCTTGCCTCGACCCTCTGCCTCGCCGGTTTCGTCGGGGCGCCCGGTGAACGGATACCAGGGGAACTGGTGGAAGCTGACGAACAGCACGTCGGGGTCGGCGTAGAAGATGTCCTGGGTGCCGTTGCCGTGGTGGGCGTCGACATCGACGATCATGACTCGCTCCCCCTGGTCGGCCAGGTGACGCGCGGCGACGGCGATGTTGTTGAACAGGCAGAAGCCCATCTGCCGGTCGGCGGTGGCGTGATGGCCGGGCGGGCGGACGACGGACCATCCGGCCGCGGCCTCGCCGGCCTGGAGGCGTTCGATGAGGGCCAGGCCGGCCCCGGCGGCCCGGTGGGCGGCGGCGGCCGAGTCGGCGGACACGGTGGTGTCGGGGTCGATGGCCCCTCCCCCGGCTTCGGACAGCTGATCGAGGCGGTCGTAGAGGTAGCGGTCGTGCACGGCGTCGATGGCCGCCCGGTCGGCGGACGGCGCTTCGACCCAGCCGATGGCCTCGTCGAGTCCGGCGTCGGTCAGCCCACGTTTCACGGCGGTGAGACGGTGCTGGTTCTCGGGATGCCCGGGCCCCGGATCGTGCAGCCAGCACAGATCATGGGTTGCCACCAGAAGCCCCGTTGTTGCCATCCCTCCACAGTAGTGGCGGCAGGGCCGACGACGATACCGGGGCCGTCAAGATCCGGCTTGGTAGACGGTGAATCGAGTCTCCCCAACGGGTTCCCGGACGCGCAAGATCCACGAGGACTCTTCCGAATTGACCCGGAAAGTCTTGAGGCGAGTGGCCATGATCACCGCTCGTGAGAGCGTGCCGTGGGTCTGCGCCTCCGCTTGGTGCCTCGTGGATCTTGGAGCTGACTTCGATGGTGACACGTCGACGGCCACCTGTAAACGGAGGATCTGTTTTGGCTATCCCTAGACCGCCGTCCCCATCTCAGAACTATTGAGGTCTCTAAAAGTTGGGTACACGAAACAGTTGCGGTCACCTCACCCGGCACCAGCCTCTCATCTCTGACAAGACCGGTCGACCCCCATTACCGAATGTTGCTCGGCCTACAACAGCCGTGCCCACAACCGCCGAATCTGCCACCACGACCGCCGGATGCCATCCCGCCTATGTGGGGTGCCTACCGAACCACCCGGGTGATGCGTTGAACTGTGGCGACCTCAGCAGTGCCGTGAAGCCGGTCCATCTCCGCGACCCCACCTGGGACCTCTATGGCCTGGACGTCAACGATGGCGGCCGCGTCGGATGTGAGAGCGGCTGAGCGTTCGCCCCGACCGCCGACTGTGCTACCACAATCAGCGGCCGGTGATCGGCGAGCGCCGGATGAACCGATCGCTACTTCTTCGTCGGCTTCTTCGGTGACTTGGACGCCTTCTTCGCTGGCGGCTTCATTCGATCCAGGCGGTCCTCCAGTCGGCGCCGGGCCGGTGCCGGAACCTGACGTTTCGACAGACGGCTGATCCCCTCGTTGAGGAC